>CAUZSM010000113.1:0-5411 GCA_963582685.1 Candidatus Thalassarchaeaceae archaeon
GCAACCCTTTGCGGCACGACAACGAACCAAAGAATCCTCATCACTCAGTATTATTCTAAATATTTCTTCGTAATATCCACACGATTGATCTCCACCAGCCAATTTTTGAGCGACAAATGTCCGTACATCTGGGTCTGGATTATCAATCCAGGCTCCCATCTCTTTGAGTGCTCCTTCAGCCCCAAAGGAATGGGGATATAATCTCAATTCTTTGAATCTCAATTCCCGTTCTTGGTGTGTCTTTTTCTTATTCATCGCAGAAGATGAAACTATGTTTGGTCATTGACAGGCGGTAGGCCATTCATCGTACAGGTTCGATTTAATGAATAAATCATGATTCTAACCAATGAATCAATATCGGTACCAAAGCGTTGTGCTCCAAGTTGCAAAATTTCTCTGCCTCGTCCATTCCAAAATCGACTATATCTTTCATAGACACGAGGGTCATTGTCCCTGGCGTCTATTCTCAGCAGCAGTTCAACGACTGCAGCATCAATTTGATGAGATTCTAATTGCATAATAACCAAAAAATAATAGTTATGCTACTATTTAAAGATTTCTATTACTTTGAATTGAAGCAGTCACGACAAATAAAACGCTCACTGACTCTGATGCCGTCGTGTATACGCCTTCCACAGTCACGGCAGATGTCTTCGCGTTGGCTCTTACATATGTGGCAATAGCCACTTGTTGTTGGTGCTCCACACCGTCGACATCCTAGCATTTTATCGGCTCCAATTCAAATTCAGTTATCTTGGATTGCATAGCAACAATAGAGAGTCCACATATAATAATTTGATACTTCTAAGGGAAATAGACCGATTGTTGCCTCAGGGTCAACAGAGGTACCAAACACCCCCACATCCTTGAATCTTACAGTCCTGAATTTTACTCCATGGAAGCCAGTCTTGCTAGGGAATATGGCTTGCGTATTCAATAGGGTATTCAGTTCAACCCTGCTTCCAGGTGAAACCAAGGCGTGAAGCAAGGTTACCCATTGTTTCAGGGTTCAGACTCACAATAATTTGAACCCCTGATCAGATGGTTAAACAGCCTATCTGGTACCGATTTGCTTATATATCAAAAATCACATATGGATAATGAATTATTGACTGTAGTCATAATGGATATTGAGGAGTTGTGGTAAATATGATGGATGGATATGAAGAAGAAGAAAGTGTGGATTGCGCCTTTGAAATTGAGGTAAATGAAGATGATTGGGAATCTATTATTCAAATGCAAGTTAATGAGTTGTCTTGCATATTAGAGATGGAAGGAATACAGAGGCCAGGGCAATTTCCAAATGGCCGCCGTACCTCTTCAAACTTAGTCTATCCAATTGTCGCATACGATGCCGAGCGATGTCCTTGCCCCGCTGTATTAGGATTGGTATTGACCGGTTTAGAAGGTAAGACATTATTTTTTGGAATGGGGATAAAGGGTCTATCTGTTGGTTTGGTGGATTATATGAATGATTTATTAGAATTTGAGGGGATGCCTATAGGGATACAATGGAATCCTGCTGATGTATTTATTGAAGCAAAGGTGGCTACTATTCTTTTGCCTGATGATATATTATTTGCGCGTGAGAATGGCTGGATTGAGATGATGAGCCAAGTTAGAGATGGTAAACGTTCTACACATAGGCTTGCTGTAGCTAAGATGGGCCGTATGGCACTTGCGCATGAGAAGCAGAAAAGAGCCTACAAGGAACTAGGGGAGGAAAATTTAGATGAGGAATAGAGAGGGCGCGGGCGTTTCCATTGGTACCCAACTGCTTCAGTTCAGTAGAACGGATTGGTCCCTGCCGCGTGGTCGGTGTTATCGACTACTGCGGTGATTGCTGGAATCCGCTCGGTAATCATCGTCTCAACACCTTGCTTGAGGGTGACATCGGCCATCCCGCATCCTTGGCAGCCGCCGCCGAATGCGATGATAGCAGTCTCCTCCTGCACTCCAAGCAGGGTGACATGTCCTCCGTGAGCTGCTACAGCAGGATTGACTTCATTTTCGATAATTTCCGCAACCGCTTGCTCGGTTTCGCCGAGCCAGAGTGGATTCGGGTTTTCAAAGTGAAATCCGCCACCCATCAGAGATTCAACGAAGTCGAGGGTGGCGCCATCCATGTATTTGGCACTCTTCTCCTCGATTGAGACCGATGTTCCATCGACCTCTACAATAACATCCGACTCTTCGGTATCTTCCTTACCAATGAGTTGCAGGTCGTATTGGAACCCCTTGGGCCCACGACCAACGATTGCGACTCTGAGAACCAGTTCGCTTCCTTCTTTTGCTTGACTCGAGTACTCATCGAGTTTCTCTCGAGCCTTATCGGTGATTGTGAGCAACGGGGGCCATCTCCATGCAGACGGCCCCCGTCACTCGTTTTAATCCACGTGTTGTCATCCAATGCATTCTGGCACTAGTCACCATGTCAACACGTATCGTCATCCTTGGTTCACAATAGGCCGAACTTGCGGCGCAGTAGGCTCAGACCGAGCAGCGGAATGCTACCCAGTACGCCGCCTGCAGCAGCATCTTCGACATCGACGGTGAAGCCGCCCTGAGTTGTGAGAACCGGCTTCTTACCGATCTCCTCGAGGCTCTCCTTCACCTTGACGGGTGTGATCTTCACTGCACCGTCGTCGTCTCCGACGATGATGACCTTGCAGTCGCGAGTTGCAGCGACATCCGAATCACGGACCTTGCGTACGGTTGGCTTGCAGCGAGAGTCATCAGGTACTTCGACGATATCGTCTCCGTACGGGATAACAACGCGCTTGCAGATGATTACGACCTGTGTGGTCGTGTTACCTACAGGCTTGACACTGTCGCCATCGTTTGCATCCGGGCCCAATGGGCGCGGGTGTCCGGTGAACTTCCAGAAGTCAGGAGCGAGCTCCCTTGCGAGCACAGTACCACCGTTGTCGATGTTGACATCGGAGGTGATTGTGACCTTCTTGCAGATCATCGTCGGTGCGATAGGCTTTGGCATCGGCACTGGGTCGATGTTGTCACTGCAGTCAGCCTTCCACTGACCGCGGAACACACCTTGTCCGTCGCCGTTACCCTTGTACTGGCCTGCTAGAACACCGTCTAGACTTCCGCTCAGTGTGCTCCACTCGCCTGAGTAGGAACCGTTGCTGTATGTACCACTGAGGGTAGCCAATACCTGGCCATCCATGCTTGAAGCCACGCCTCGGAAATGTCCGGCTGCGAATTGACCGCTCAAGGTTCCACGAATGTTGCCTTCTGAGTCAATGAAGTAGCCCTTGAAATCTCCACCACGGTGAGTGTCGCTTAGTGCCCACTTGCCATTGAGGTAGCCGCTGGGACAGCGGTTGTCCTCATCATCGGTGTCATCGCTGTCACCGAATCCGTCCCAGTGTGCCCGCAGGTACAGGAGCACACGGCACGCGAATGCCTGGCCCTGTGACCAGTCGGATGCGTCCTCGTTACCGACGATGTCGTCAGTCAACGGGCAGCGGTTCATCAGGTCCTCGATGGTGATGTTGTTCTGCCACATCCAACTTAGGATACGGCGGACCAGAAGGTTGCTCTGGTCAACATCGTCCTCGTCGTCATCGTTACCGAAGTCGGTCCAGATAACAACCACGATGCCATCGAAGTCTGCTAGCCTCTCACGAACTATTGAAAGTTCCATGAGACCCGTGCGGAACACGTCGTAGGACCAGTCTTCGTAAATTACGATGACCATGACCCAGGCCATGTCGCCGTCTGTGTAGACAACGACAACCACTTCGAGGACTTCTAGTGCGCCATCATCGATGGAGCTGAGGTCCAGTTCGTCTCTTTCTTCAACGTCAGTCAAATCAAGCGCTTCCTGGTAGATGTTGTAGGAATCAAGATCCCTTACTTCACCATCTAGGTCAAGGAATTCGAACTCGGTGTCGAGTCCAACTACCTCTATGCGCTCATCCGCAGCTGTCATCGACGTACTCTGCTCTGCACTCGCCATCCCGCTGAGCGGGAGGATGAGCAGAGCGAGCATGAAGACGAGGCCGCGCATTGCCAACGTTCCATTTGCTTGCTTGCTTGTTTGGGTGATTTTTCCCATGCCTATTGTTTAGTCAACCGCCTATATGACTGAAAGACGGGCGCACCCGGGGGCTATACCTCCATACCGTTTCGTATACCAACCTCGGCGTTAGGAAAGATTGAGTGTGGAGTCGTTCCAAAGCGGCCTGATGGCCCCACCTCCTGACGCCGTTTCAGTGGCTTCTTCACCCGTGGATACGCGAGGGCGACCGTTGCAGGAGATACGTATCTCTGTGACAGACCGTTGCAACATGCGTTGCCGATATTGCATGCCAAGGGAGGTATTCGGTCCTGACTACCCTTACCTGCCTCGTGCCGATGTTTTGACCTTCGAGGAAATGGATAGGTTGGCTGGTTTGTTCGCCGGTCTAGGAGTCAGCAAGATTCGTTTGACCGGCGGTGAACCGTTGCTACGTCGGGAATTGCACAAGTTGGTGTCTATGCTGAAGCAGCATGTCGCCGAGGTCGCATTGACCACAAATGGCGTATTGCTGCCGCGTCATGCCGCAGAATTGGCAGCAGCAGGCCTTGACAGGGTGACAGTCAGCCTGGATGCTCTGGATGAGGATACTTTCCAAGCAATGTCAGATTCAGGCTATTCGGTGGCTGACGTACTCGCAGGCATCGATTCTGCCATAGAGCATGGCCTTGGCCCGGTCAAGGTGAATGCGGTGGTGAAGCGCGGTGAGAACGAACAGGAAATCCTTGCTTTGGTCAGCCGTTTTGCACCGATGGGAGTAGCCACCCGATTCATCGAATACATGGATGTGGGCACATCGAATGACTGGCGGCTAGATGATGTGGTGAGCGCAGATGAGATTCTCGGCATTATTCGCAGTGAGCACGCACTGCTCCCCATCGACCCTGCTCAAGCCTCTGAGGTCGCCAAGCGTTGGCGTATGGTTGACCCAGCCGAGCAGGGTAGTAGTGAGATTGGGGTGATAGCATCGGTCAGCGAGCCGTTCTGCGGTGATTGCAATCGGGGTCGGCTGTCCGCAGATGGCCGCTTTTTCACCTGTCTATTCGCTACGGAAGGGTTGGATTTGCTAACTCCATTCCGGGCAGGAGCGAGCGATGAGGAATTATCAGCACTGATTCAAGAACGCTGGACTAAGCGCGTGGATGCATATAGTGAGCACAGAGCAACGATTACTGCGAAGCGTGCACAATCACCTCGTATTGAGATGTCATACATCGGTGGTTGAATCTGGACGTGATTCCGCCGCCTCAGCTGCGATAATGATGGCAGGCCATGCCGCATCGGTGCGAACTGATGGATTGCCGTAACGGGCGATGGCCGCCCCATAACCGGCTTCTCTCAACTCCTCAACGAGCCGAGCGGGCGATGGTGG
>CAUZSM010000114.1:0-5374 GCA_963582685.1 Candidatus Thalassarchaeaceae archaeon
CCTGCAGGATACGGTCATTGAGGAAGGACCTGAGATAAGGGAAATGCAGGCAGAACTGGCTGCCGCCCTGAATGAGCAAGGTGTTCGTAATGTTAGAGTTGAGGACCGTTCCGGGATTTGGAGCGTTGAACTTCTGCGACAGGATCTTGAAGGTAGCCGCAAATCTCAGCCAATGTTCCTTGGTATTCTAATTGGAATTTCTGCTTTGACCATGGCAATCAGTCTAGACCGGCTGGTTCGGCGTCAGAGCCGTGAGATTGCAGTGTTGGCATCTCTTGGTACGCCTTCGTCGCAGATATTGCTGTCTTACCTGTCGGTTCCGATTGTTCTGGGACTCATTGGAACTGGTATTTCGATTCCATTTGGATGGATGATGTCCGAGGCACTTACGCACTTTTACTTTGGTTTCATTGGCGTACCCGTTGTTGAGGTACAACATCACAATGATTTGGCTGGCATGACGGCATTAGTTACCATGACAATATTGCTGGTTTTTGGATTATATCCGGCTTGGCGAGCCACCCGACTCAAGCCTCTGGAAGTGATGCGACAACAGCCGGCTCGCCCACCGAGTAGGGCAATGGCTACCGTGACCAGCATGTTGCCAGCATCAGTCAGCCTCGGCGTCCGCTCGACATTCCGCCGCCCGATGCGCTTGGGCGCAACCGTTCTTGGGCTTGGCTTGGCGATGGTATTGGTTGGTGGTACCATGATAATGGTCGCATCAATGGAGGAGTGGTTTTCTTCAAGTCTCGAAGATGCCGAACAATGGGATGCTAGGGTGATGTTCAATCCATATGATAGCGATGATGTTAGACAGTGGGCTCTCGATGCAGACGATTCAATCGAACAGGAATGGGTATTGTGGGCTCCTGGTAATGCAAGTGGTGATGCACGCACATTGTGGGTGTATGCCATGCCGGGTTTCAGTGAGGATGGGGTTGAGACAATGCATGCCTCGCGCTTGCTTGAAGGAAGATTACCAGAACCCGGTGCTGAAGTTTATGAGGCGTTGGTCGATTCTGGAGTTGCAAAATTCATCGGTGTTGGAGTTGGAGATAATCTGACTGTGGTAGTCGGTGTATTCCCATTCGATGTTCATATCGTTGGCATCACCGATGAGATGACTCGAAGTGTATGGCTGCACTACAGTGACGCCGCCGCTCCAGCAGAAGCCGCCGACATCATGGTCCACAATATTCTGTACCTGCGCGGCAACCTCACCGACTCAGGAATTGACGAGATACCTGGTGCATCAGTATCCTATAGACAGGACAACATCGACTCATTTGAGAATTCATGGGAAAAACAACAAATTGGCTTCCAAATATTCCTACTGATTGGATGGTGCATCGCTATTGCAGTGTTACTCAATACGCTGATGATTAATCTGACAGAGCATGATACGGAGTTCGCAACTCTACGTATTCTCGGCGCCTCATCGTTGCGATTGTCATCAATATTACTGGTTGAATCTATTGTCATAGGCCTGCTTGGAGCGGTAGTCGGCGTGTTCGCGTCGGTACTTACGGCTAAGGCCTTGATGGCATCTTTCTCAACATGGGCGTGGACTTTCCCAGTCAGTGCAGATCCAATGGCTGTATTGTTGGTTGGCCTTTACATCTTGATTGCCGCAGTCGCCATCACTCCTGTGGGCATTTGGCGTATACGCCGGATGGACTTGGTCGAGAAGGCCAAGGAATACGCAGATTGAGGTGGATGTATGCGTTTGGTGACGTGGAATGTAAACGGCATCCGCGCCGCTATCCGCAAGGGGCTTGATGACTTCATCACAAGACTGAATCCCGATGTGTTGATGCTGCAAGAGATACGCTGCCTGCCTGAGCAGCTCCCCTCTGATTGGGTGGTGCCGGATGGATACGAGATGCTTTGGCATCCGGCAGAGCGCAAGGGATACTCTGGAGTGGCTACCCTATCAAAAATTGGAATGGAGGAGGTTGCTCGTGGTATGGGTTCTGTAATCGATGTTGGAGATTCTGAAGGAAGATTACTACACACACGTCACGGAAACTTGCACTGTATCAACACCTACCTTCCCAGCGGTTCCTCCCGTTTAGACCGTCAGTTGTTCAAGGAGGCGTGGATGATGGAATTCCGCGCTCACATCAGGCAATTTCTCAATAATGACCAACCGGTTATTGTCGCTGGCGACCTCAATATCGCCCACACCGAACAAGACATCTGGAATGCTCGAAGCAACGTGAACACCAGTGGATTTCTCCCGCAAGAGAGAGAGTGGTTTTCCGCACTGCTCGCCGATGGATGGCAGGACCTGTTCCGTACTCATATCGGACCGAGCCAAGGTCCGTACTCCTGGTGGTCTAATCGTGGCAGGGCAAGGGAATTGGACCGTGGTTGGCGCATCGATTACTTACTTGGGAACGCTGTTGCTTCTCCAGCGCTACAAAGCGCTGAAATATTGCGAGAAGGCGGACTAATTGTCTCTGACCATGCACCTGTTATTCTCGATTTAGACCTTTGATGTCGCCCCTACGGGGCGACGGATGCATTGATGACGGGCATGCCCTGCGCCATTCCGATGGCGTCTAACTTTGCATCTCGCCTATCGCGCCTTCTTCCCGGTGGCCGAGGACTATGGATTCCAATCGACCATGGGCTGTCTTCCTACCCAGTAGAGGGGCTTGAGAATACGGACGATGTAGTCGATGCAGTGATTGCTGGAGGTGCGGACGCCATCGTTTGCCAGAAGGGCATGTTATTCCACCAGCGAGGACGCACCAACTGGGATGGCTTCGTTTGTCATGTCTCTGCATCTACCGTTCATGGTGGCGATGATGCCCAGACCAAAGTGACAGTCGCTGACCCGATGGAGTGTATGCACAGAGGTGCGATGGGGCTGTCTGGCCAAGTGAATCTTGGTAGTAAAGGAGAGATGGAGATGATTGAAAATCTCGGTGCATTAACCACAGCCGGCTTTGAAATCGGAATGCCGGTTCTTGGCATGGTCTATCCACGTGGGCCTAATCTCGTCGAGATTGAAGGAGATGATACAGGTGGAGTCGCGCATGCTGCTCGCCTTGCTTTCGAAATTGGATGTTCTGTGGTCAAGGTGCCGTGGACCGGGTCAGTCGAGAGTTTCCGCAAGGTCTGCGAAGCGGTTCCAATACCGGTATTGATTGCAGGCGGCCCGAAAGGTGTGTCGTTTGAAGAAACGCTGGCCATCGTAGCACAATCACTCAAGGCTGGTGGTTCAGGCGTTTGTATGGGCAGACAGGTGTTTGGCTCCAGTGACCCGACCTCTTGCGTTCTTGCGCTGAATGCGTTGATTCATGAGGCAATAGATCTTGAATCCGCTGTCAAATTCCTAGATGCTGAGGTAGTGGGGTGAATTGATGGAATTGTGGCTGGACGCGGCAAGTAGCCCCTCATTGACCGAGGACCCTCATCCTGCAGATAGGGTGTTACTCGCAGAAGGACAGATTCCTCCCGGTTGGTGTGTTGATTCGTTAATCACTTGTGATGATGGACGTATTCTCGATGACAGTGGCCAGTTAGTTGGCTCTCACGTCAGAATCGATGATGCAACAGGCCAAGATTCAGCTCGCTCGATGATTGGATTGTCTCGCTGGTTGGTGATGACTTGCGGCGATTGGCAGATGATACCGCTGGAGAATCTGGTAGCTGCGGCATCTGGCAGTGGCACAATGTTGGTGGCGAGAATCGATAATGCGCTTGCTCTGCGCGGCGCTGCCTTCGCTTTACAGACTGGCGTTGACGCCCTATTGCTTCCTCCTGCTCAAGATTCCGATGGTGAAGACCTATGGATGCAGGCGCAGGAAGTCGCCGCTGAGAGACTCGCCGAGAGGAGCGGTGGCATCGAAGAACAGGAGGAGTACGTCGATGATGGAGGAGACGTGCAGTTGATTCCATTCACGGTGACCGAAATCCTCAGCGGTGGATTCGGCGACAGGGTTTGCATTGACCTTACCTCGATGCTTGAGGTTGGAGAAGGCATGTTGATTGGCTCGTCCGCAGCATCTCTTACACTCGTCCATGGTGAGACCCTTGCCAGTGACTTCGTCCCTGTTCGTCCGTTTCGCGTCAATGCCGGACCGGTCCATGCATACGTCAGAATGGCAGATGGCTCGACCCGGTACCTATGCGAACTTGCATCTGGGGATGAGGTATCAATTTGTTCACCAGAGGGGAAATGTCGAGCCGGTGTTGTCGGCCGACTCAAGATTGAATCCCGTCCATTCCTGCTAATCCATCTGCGCGATGAGGATTCTGGCAGAGAAGGCCAGATATTCCTGCAGCAGGCTGAGACGGTCAGAATAGTCACAGAAAATGGCGAAGCGGTGTCGGTGACCACCTTGAAACCCGGAAAAAAGGTGCTTGGCAGACTTTCCAGAGGCGCTATGCATATTGGTGAGGACGTCATGATTGAAGTGGAGGAGCGGTAGGAGGTCGAACCTTGGCTGTACTTGGAGGTGGTAAAGGTCGCGGCGCCATTTCGGTGCTGCACGCGCTCGGAGCGGGCTATGGATGCAGTATTGGGATTGATTTGTCCACCCGCGTTCAACTTCGAGATTCGCCTGTCAAGAGACAGCCAGAAGACACCCATGAACTGCTGCCGGCGGTAGTCACTGCTTGGCAGGAGGCAGGCCTTCCAATGCCTGATGCAGAAGAGTTGCATTGGGCTGTCCGAAGTGATCTACCAATCGGCCGTGGGATGAAATCATCTTCAGCCCTCTCAATTGCTGCGATTCATGCATTGATGGAAGCGACAGAGACTGAATTAGAGAATCACCAGAAGGTGGATATTGCCGCAAATGCTCAGTTGGCTGCTGGGTGCTCCCTCACCGGCAGTATCGATGATAATTGGGCTTCGCTTGAAGCAGGTTGGAAGGTCGTGGACCCATCACAACCTGCCGCGAATGGGATATTGCTTGAAGGTGAGGTTCCAGATGTAGATGAATGGGCAGTTTTGGTTATCGACCGCGGCCCTCGCGAAAACCAACCTGACCCAGAGCGATTTCAGTTGGCCGCTCAACAATTCCAACAAGCGATTAAAGCCATTGAGGCGGGCAATGTGTTCAACGCGATGATTCAGAATGGCCGAGCAGTAGCATCTGTTACCGGTGATCCGTTAGGGCGCAAGGTCTGCAACGAAGTCGGTGTGTGGGGTTGCAGGGCTGCTTCGATTTCTGGCTCAGGCCCGGCGGTTGTGGCAGTGGTACCTCAAGGCCTCGATACGACTATCAGTCGTGTCAAAAAATTCATGGAAAAGCGTGAATTCACTGTCACTGAAACCAAGTTCTATTCGGAGTGACACATAAGGGTGGGTTCCGATTCCCGCTGCACCCGGAGGGTGCAGCGGTGGAGATGGGTT
>CAUZSM010000115.1:0-5357 GCA_963582685.1 Candidatus Thalassarchaeaceae archaeon
GTCACATTGTCCAACTCTTGGGGCGACGTCATCCATCAGATGTCTTACCCTCCCGAGGACTCGTGGTGGGATACCCCTTACCAACTCGCTGACGACGGCTCTTTCCCCAGGTGGGGTGACCCTTCTCCCGGGGTTGATGAGCCGGCAAATTGGACTTCGCCAAGTGGTGGTGAGTTGTGCTTCACCTTGAGCGAAACCCGGCACGAAGGTGCTTACATCCTCACTGGCCGGGTCGTTCCGATGACTTCTGAGAATGCTGTCATCGAAGATGGCGGCGTACTGATTCTTGACGGTCTCATCGTCGCCATTTGGGACCGTTCAGCAAACGGTGGAGAAATCCCGGCATATGTGCGAACCATGGCACCGGACGCGCAAGTGGTGGACACTGGAGGTACGATTTACCCCGGGCTTATCGATACGCACAATCACATTCACTACAATGCAGTACCAATCTGGCAGATTGAGCCGCACCTTGAGAACGGCTACACCAATCGTTACCAGTGGAAGAACCACCCCGACTACAAACCAGAAGTCACTTGGCCCAAGACCTTGCTTTCATCCGGCTCTTATTGGGACCTTGAGATCGAGGCAATCAAATACGCTGAGATGAAGTCCGTCGTTGGCGGAACAACCGCAGTTCAAGGCAATCCTACCACTGACGATTCTGCCTATACTTGGGTACTGGCGCGTAACGTGGAACACTACAATTTTGGTCGCGACAACATGCATACCAAGGTTACTGAGTTGGAATCGGATTATGTTGGAAATCACATCAAGAATGGCAATGCCTCCGGTTCACTTGACGCTTGGTTCCTACATTTGTCAGAAGGGACTGATGGAAGCAGTCTTGCTGAGTTCAATATTCTACAGCAGAATGATTTGCTGGTAGGGGAACTGATGTTGGTTCATGGTGTGCCTTTGGGCGCAGCTGAGTTTGAGGCCATGGCATCAGTTGGTGCCAGCCTTGTCTGGTCGCCGACCTCAAATCTGCTGCTGTATGGGCAAACGGCCAATGTCGCAGCGGCGCACACCGCTGGCGTGAAGATTTCTCTCGCTCCAGACTGGTCACCATCCGGTTCAAAATCGCCGCTGCACGAAATGAAGGTCGCCGATTGGCTCGACAGCAATCGTTACGGTGATATATTCACCAATTTCGAGCAGGTGCAGATGGTCACCACCAATCCTGCTGACGGTATGAACTGGCAGGATGATGTTGGCAGAATAACCCCCGGGCTTGCCGCCGACCTTGTCGTCATCGATTCGTTCCACACCGATCCATATCGCAACCTAATCGAGGCGATTGACCCCGATGTCATGCTGACGATTGTAGGTGGCTTGCCGATTTATGGCGACGTGGATTTGATGACTGCGCTGAATGGAGATGACAAGGAGGTGGTGCAGTGGAATGGCATCTCAAAGGCAATCGATGTCACCTTCATTGGCGTCGATGACGGTGAGGATACCTGGGCAGAGATATCCACCTCAATGGAGATGGCTCTGCAGTTCAATCAGGCAGATATGTACGACAATTTCGGTGCTGCTGAAGATATGTCATACGCTGAATTCCAAGTGTGGGCTGACGACAAATGGCCGAATCTTGACGCAGTAGGTCTTGACCCCTTGTGGACTTGGGGAGATGCTCGCTACTTCGAATCGCTCAACGGCAGTTCTGACTTCAATGAGATTGGAACCATCGACATATGGGAGGCATATTACAACGTCAGCGTTGACCCATCTACCGGCCATCGTGATGCTGACCATCGAGATTACACCAATCCTACAACAGAACCCGGTCCAGACCCAGTCCAGGGCTGCACTGATGCTGTTGCAACGAACTATGATTCCACAGCGACAGAGGATGATGGGACGTGCGTTTATCCCGAGCCAGAGCCTGAGCCAGAGCCTGAGCCCGAACCCGGCTCTATGGATGGTGGGCGTGATTCAGAATCTTCGATGTCGTCATTGGTTGTTGTCGGAGTTGCTTTCACCGGTTTGATAATTTTGGCAAGCGTGATTGTAATCGCTGTGCTACTTGCAACCGGTAGCAAACAGGAAGAATGACTCATTTGATGGTCCATTTGACACCGTCTGGTGTGTCTTGAACGCTTACACCCATAGCGGCTAATTCATCGCGTATCTCATCCGCGCTCTCCCAATCCTTCGCACCGCGCGCAATCGCACGTCGCGCAAGCAGTGCCTCGACATTGCCCTTTATCACTTGTCGAGCAGGGTCAAGGTCAGGATTGACGATTGTCTTGGCCACTTCTGGGGTTGGCAGCAGGCCCAAAGCCGCGCCAGCAATTTCCTCAAGCCAATTGACCGCATAGTCTGCGAAAGCGGCAGTATCCTCTTCGTCAATTTCCTCCGACGCCAAAATCTGTGTAATCAACCGAGCACCATTGCTGACCTTGGCCAGCGCCTGCCTGCTGTTGAAGTCATCATCCAATGCGATGGCCGCCTCCTCGGCCAACTTCTCAAGGAGTGCGAGTTTTGCAGGTAGCATCTGTTCGCTCTCAATGTCAGCCTTAGGTAGAGAGGGCAGGTTCAGAACGCCGACAGGGCCAGTTGAAGCGGCCTTCGCTGCCTGTTGAAGCACAATCAGCGCTGTACCGTAGGATTCGACCAACTTCACATGATGCCGTTTTGCTTCTTCAAGCAGTTGTTCTGTCATATCAATCGGTGAGCGATAGTGTGCATTGAGCAGTGCGAGTCTGAGTACTAGGGGCTCATAGTTCTCCAATGCATCAGCTACTGTCCAGAAGTTTCCGAGCGACTTGCTCATCTTCTCACCGTCTACATTGACGAAACCGTTGTGCATCCAAAAGCCAACGACCGGACTAGTCCCGGTGCAGCACTCTGACTGGAATATCTCAGCTTCGTGATGTGGGAATCGAAGGTCGTGACCGCCACCATGGATGTCGAATTGCTCTCCAAAATGTTTCAGCGACATTGCGCTGCACTCGATGTGCCACCCCGGCCTGCCAATTCCCCAAGGTGAGTCCCAGTGAGGCTCGTCTGAAGGGGCGAACTTCCACAGTGCGAAGTCCTTGTGGTCACGCTTACCCGACCCGGTCGCATCAACTCTGCCCCCTGCTCCCTCAAGCACTGCATCGATGGATTGACCGGTGAGTGAGCCGTACTTTTCAGGAGCGGATTCGACGGAAAAATACACGCCGTCATCCGCAACGTATGCGTTTTCCTTCTCGATGAGTTGCTCGACCATTGTGATAATCTCGGGGACGACCTCTGTAACTCGTGGATATTTATCCGCACGCAGCACGTTGAGAGCGTCCATCACCTCGTAATAGTCGGCAATATTGCGGTTCGCGACCTCAAGGAAATCCACACCCTCCTCGGCTGCGATTGCCATTATCTTGTCATCAATATCCGTGAAGTTCTGCACGTAGTTCACCGTCCAGCCCTTCGCTTCCAGCCAACGATGAATCAGGTCGAATGCGATGTAACAGCGGGCATGGCCAAGATGGCTAGGTGAGTAGGGTGTAATCCCACAGACGTACATGTCGATTACGCCGGGTTTGAGGGTCTCCATCGGCCGTTTTTGTCGCGTACGCGTGTCGTAGACCTGCAGCGGCATCGGCTAACCTCGTTGTGTGTGGCTGCGAATCATGGTGATAAACCCTAACGGGAAAGCCGGTATCATGGCGGGCGACTGGAGGCGGACTGGCACTTGGCGAGACATGACCGGAAAGGTGGTTTTACTGACCGGCGCGACCAGAGGCATTGGTCGTGCTTGTGCAAGTGCAGTTGCCAGCAGCGGTGCCACCCTGGTGGTTACAGGCAGGAGCCAGTCACGTCTTGATTCGCTAATTGATGAGTTGCGGGCTGTAGAAGGGTGTGGGGAGGTCAGTGGTTTGCTTGCCGACCTTGCAATTCAGGACGAGGTCCGTGCGCTCGCTGATGAATTCAAGTCGCGCCATGATCGCCTCGACGTGCTGATTAACAACGCCGGCGCAATCTTCTCTTCGCGCCAAGAGAGTGCAGACGACATCGAATACACTTGGGCGCTGAATCACAACGGCTACTATCTGCTCACTACCTTGCTCTCGGATTTGTTGCGCGCATCTGCTCCCGCGCGCATCATCTCCACGGCATCAGCCGCCCACGAAATGGGCAAGATGGTGTTTGATGACCTGCAATATGACAACCGAAGATATGGGTCTGGCTGGTCGTCCTACTGCCAATCCAAATTGGCGAATATCCTGTTCACACGCGAACTTTCTCGCCGCCTTGAAGGAACCGGCGTGACAGCGAACTGCATTCATCCGGGTTTTGTCAGCACTGGTTTTGGCAAGAATAACGGCGCACTGATGCGTTTCTCCATGCTAATCAGCAGGCCGGTCCAGCGTAGCCCAACTCGCGGAGCGGAATCATTGGTTTGGGGTGCCCTGTCTGAGGAGGCAGAAGGGGTAACTGGTGAGTATCTGTACAACTGCAAGCCGAAGAAGCCGACACGGCGAGCCCGCAGTGATGAAGACGCCGCTCGTCTGTGGTCTTTAACCGAAGAAATGACGGGAACCGAGAATACTTGGGATTAGAATTGCATATGGGCATGAAGGTTTCAAGATGTATCGTGGCGTGGGTAGTCTGTGATTCGCCGTCTTGCGTGCTTGGTAGTATTGCTGTTTCTGGTTTTTCCAGCAGTAGCTGAATCTCCAGGAGGTCAAGGTGGTGGCGGTGGTGGCGGTGGCGGTGAACCTGAGGAAGGACATGGCTTCGATTTCACAGACACGCCACAGAACTACACTCAGGTCGCTTACCAAAATCTGTTCACAGCAGGCGGATTAGCAGATGATGACTCCGCCCGAATCATATCGCACTCCGGGCAGTCAATGTTGATTGAGGGAAGATATAATCCCGGCATTTTCCTCGAATCAAATTTTTCCCAAAACGGTGACTCTAGTGGCTATCTGATGTCCTTGAACGAAAACTGGACCTCTGGGGAGCCGGCTACCTCGATTGATTGGCTCGATTGGTCATCTGACAGCCACGCTCAAGGTATCCTGCGTAACGACCACCTCATCATAGGCACTCGTTGCTTAGCAGATGATACTGAATTCTGCAATTCTCCTGAAAATCTCAAGCCGGGAAATCAGGGAATGAACGATGACAGTTGGGCGCTTACAATCCGTGACATCCGCGAAGGTACTGACGATACAACTTGGATTTACCATAATACCAGCGCGGGAAATTTCAAGATTCAAAGTGTTATTGCATTGAGGGAGGATATCGTACTGGTCAGCGGAGTTTTCAACGGCAAATTGCAGGTCACTGGACATGCAGTGCTGAATCAGCAGAATGTCATTGGGTGGCATGGTTTTCATGCCATTTACAATATC
>CAUZSM010000116.1:0-5316 GCA_963582685.1 Candidatus Thalassarchaeaceae archaeon
ATGCGTTGACCTCGAGGAACTGAGAGGTGTGCACTAGCCCAAGGTCCTCCAGATGAACCACTGTCCCTTCATCCGCTTCCACCCACCAAACCACTCCTGAGGATGCACCGGCCAACTCGACCTGCCCATCAGGCCCGTTCTGCAACTCGATGGGGTCGCTGCCGGACCATGGAAGGACATGCAACGATTCAGAGGTATTCAGCCCCGATTGCGCTTCCTTGCCAACGAAGACATACTCGCCGGAATCGGTGTGAGTGAAGGCTGCCGTCAGGTAAAGCGGCCCGGTTAGCCAAGAGCGTTCCCACAGCGTCGGTGGAGCGCTCTCCATATCGTAGAATTCAAACTCATATCCATGCCGGATGGCGACCATCGAGCCGGATACCAGCATCTCAACCTCGAACTCGCCCCACTGGTCGACAAAAGTGATGTTCGAATCGACCAGTGTCATCTCTTGTGTCGCCATTTCCCAAGCGACGATGGACCACTCGCCCTGTTCATTCTCCTCAATCGCAAATAGCCAGCCTTCCGCCCCACTCGCTTGGTCAGGCCAAGTCACTCCTTGTGCTGGAAAATCCTGATGGGTGGCATCGTACAGCAATACAGTTCCCGTCATCAAAGTGCTCACCACCATCACCGCGAAAGTTTGCCGGCTGCCGGCCCTTCTCATCCACTGTACCCCGGAACGGAAAATGTCCTTCGCTTCGGAAATAGGCCGACGCCAATCCGCCATCAACCAAGCGAACCTCAGCACGAAGACCCGCTCATCAAACCAACGCCATACCCAACCCTGAGTGCGGGATGATAGGTGAACTGCAACAAATGCGATGATTATCCCGCCGATGATGTCAACAATCCAGTGAATTCCGAGGTAGAGAATGGCAAATGCTGTCAGAATGATGTAGAGTAGCAGGAATACACGAAATTTCTTCCATCTGCCATCATCATCAAAGCGAGAATAGGTCAGCCATACCGCAGTAGGCAATCCGATGTGCAGACTCGGCATCCCATTGGTGAACGGGTCAATTCGGGTAAACCAAGTCTGGATTTCCGGTGTCAGATGGTAAGCCAAAGCATCCATCTCAGGGATGTGGTCCCCGGTGACTCGGACATTGAAAAACAGGTAAAACGGCACTGCAAGAGCATAGACGTAGAACATGGTGAGTGAGACTCTATCAGCCATGTGTCTGTCATCGAAATATATGCAGTAAACGAACGACGAGAAGATAATCATCATGTATCCAGCGACGTAGAAATGCGTCATGGTGAAGGTCAGCCAATCGGAGAGGAATGTTTGCTGAACCCATAGTACCAAATCGCCTTCAATGGCATAGATGAACGGCGTCATGTCCAGACGAGTGTTAGCCATCAGAGTGCGGTCTATCTGGTCAAAGATATCCTTCCACAAGTAGATGCTGAACGTCAGTATCATGTGGGCCCAGTATCGCCTGAACATGTCCTGAAATCCGCTGAGTGTGATGCGAGCCCAAGGCGGTTTGAACACATACATCAGGGCTACCGAGAGTACGATTGAGCCGGTCACCCAAGTGATGTAGACACCGGTGCCTCCTGCCATATCCCCTCACCTCTCACTGTTGACACTGATAGAGCAACCATGAGGGTTACCCTGAATTCGGCGGCTTTAGCCGCCGAATTATGCTCAGATGATTTTCGGGGCGTCCTGCTTACCTTCTGAGAGAACTTTGAGCAGGTTCTCGACTACGACCTCAAAGGCCTTGGCGACTTCGCCATCAGGTTCTGATACAATCCGGTGAACGCCGTCGTCGCCACCTCGGACCACACCGGGGTCGAATGGCAGTGCACCTAGGAAGGGAACTTCAAGATCCTTCGCGGCGGCCTCGCCACCACCTTTCTTGAACAAATCCAACGTGACCGACCATGTGCCATCGTCGTCAGCAGTCGTCTCAATCGGCAAGCCCTGTGGACCTACGACCGAGACAGCGCTTCCCGGCTCAGCCGTTCCACGCAGCGTGTAGCCGCTCATGTTCTCGACCACGCCAAGCACGGGCACCTTGACCGTCTTGGCGAAATTGATTGACTTGCGAGAATCGAGCAACGCGACATCTTGCGGTGTGGTCACGATAACCACGCCATCGATATTTGGCAGCGACTGAGTAACTGTCAGCGGCTCGTCGCTGGTTCCCGGTGGGAAGTCGATGATGAGGGCATCCAACTCGCCCCAAGCAACGTCACCAATGAACTGCTGAATAGCACCCAACTTGATTGGACCACGCCAGATGACTGGCTTGTCAGGGTCATCCAACAAGAATGCCATCGAGATGACCTGCACACCCAACGGGCCGACTGCGGGATGGATCTGTCCATCCTCGACATGCAGGTCAATTTCTTCGAGCCCAAGCATTTTCGGGATGTTGGGTCCGGTGATGTCAATGTCGAGCAGTCCAACCTTTTTTCCTTGCTTGGCTAGGCTCAATGCCAGTCCGGTGGCGACCGTGGATTTTCCAACCCCACCTTTGCCGGAGAGAACCATGATTTTGTGCGTGACATCCTCTGCAAGACGAGTCATTCGCAACTTTCGGCGCATCTGCGCGTATGCCTGCTCCATCTGCGCCTTCTGGTCGGCCGAGGCCGCCGGATCAGCATCACCAGCCTCCGCTCCATGCACCGCTTGGTCAGGCGTCATTACCGGAGCCGAGCCACCCTTCGCCGCCGCAGAATCCCCTTTGGAGGGGGATTCATCATCGTCCTTACTCGGGTCGTGATGCGAAATCGGACTGTCAGCCATGTGAGAACCGAATCGCCCGTGCTGCCCCCCATACTTCAACGCGTGGACGTCTCTACGAGACGAATCTGAACCTCATTCTTCCTCACCAGTGCCACTGACGTAGGCCTTGCCACCCCACCAAGTAGCGGTGTTTAGCGGTTCAGGAAGCAGGAGGGGATAGACGAACAACGAGGAAATTGGCGAGAATAACGCCCCTATCCAGAGTGAAAAGGTCATCTCCTGCCCGTTGTACCCCCACAACCACGATGAGGCCAGCGCAAATCCAAGCACGCTGGACATGTACCAAGCTGCCACCGCCTGCTGGTCAAGAAAGCGCATACCTGAGGTCCAGACCACCCACATCGGGAAGGAGAACGCGATGAGGCCAATGAACCAGGAGACGAAAGTAGCAGAATTGTGCCAACCAATCGAGTGAAGTGCGATATGGCCGATGAATCCGACACCGAAGATTGCTAGGACAGTTGCAATGCCTCGCAAAGCGGTGCCTTCACGGAATGCCTGCATTGTGCTGCGCTTTGGCTGTGTGCAAATGAGAGCAGCGGTCAGAATCTCGCCTGACGAGGGGTTCTTGAAGCCCCGCGTGCAGCCCGTCCAATGAGGGATACGAGTGAAAGTGCTATTCGTCTGTCTAGGCAATTCATGCCGCTCGCAAATGGCTGAGGGTTGGGCGAGGGAATTAGGAATCGAGGCCGCCTCTGCAGGAACTAATCCAGCAGATAACGTGGCTCCGAATGCTGTCACTGTGATGTCCGAAAAGGCAATCGATATCTCTCAACATACTCCCTCACACGTCGATGATTTCGATGCTGATGATTGGGACCAAATCATCAAAATGGGATGCGAAGTTTATTGTCAAAATCTGCCTATTGCTGCCGATTGGGGGCTTAGTGACCCACACGGTGGGCCTGTTGAGGAATACCGTGCGACTCGGGATGAGATTGAGCAACGAATGCGGGAATTGATTGCATCTAATTGAGTGACCGACGCTTAGAAAAAGGCCGGTCCATTCGACGAGGCACTGCGAGCGTAGTGTAGTGGTTATCACCGGGCGTTGCCAACGCCTGAACCCGAGTTCAAATCTCGGCGCTCGCACTCTTAGAGTAGGTCTGCTCCACCGGAGCCGTCGCCGCCATCGAGGCGGTCCTCAAGCCCACCACCGCGCAACACGATGATTGCCGCGCCAATGGCTCCAGCCAACAATAGTATGCCAATCACAATCAGAATCACGAAGGCTGAGCCTGCAAACTCAAACAGTGCCTCTCCACCACCACCTCCAATGTCAGGGTTCTGCAAATCGAAGGTGAAGTCGCGGTCCAAGGTGCCTGTTTGGGCGAGATGTACGTCAATACCACGAATCTCGACCATTGCGACGCCCTCAGGCAGCCCTTCACGCACCTCGACTGTAATCGAATAGATGCCATCACCAGCAACTGCATCAGGACCAGTTCCATCGTCCACCATGGTCAACCAAGTCCCACCTTCTCCCGGGGGTGCTAACATTCCCAATTTGGCCTGTACCACGGTGATGGTATCGGCGTCGAAGACCTCTGCTGTCATCACCAGTGAGATTGCGCCAGCTCCGCCTTCAGGCAGCGTGATGACTTCAAGAGCAGTTTCTCCATCCCACATTGTAACATTGGATACACTAGGTCCTTCGTTGAGGATATGCAACTCCGGCATCGGCTCAGTCCAGGTTTCTCCTGTAGCGAATACATCGCTTGAATCAGCGATTGTCAGCATCGTGGTGTGGCCTGAACCACCATCATTGTCGGAAAGCCAGACTGGCAACCGCACGTCTCCCGGCGGAAGTCCGTTCGGAATCACGATGACCCCGCTGAATTGGTTGCCATTCCTGCTCAGTAGGGTCAGATTGCCACCCCATCCTGAGGTGTCGATGCCGACCTCATCCATTCCCGAAGTGTCGACTGCAGTTGCTGTGACACTAACTGTGTCTCCGCGATTTACCGCAGTCGGAGAATATGAAATGTCCAGTAGTCGAGGCATCCGGTTCAGCACCAGCACAGACTGGTTGTTGTCCTGTACCATCGAGAAGGTGTCCGTCAGTGTGACAGAGATAGAGACATTCCCGGATATGATTCCAAGATAAGACAACGAGGCAGTGAATACGTCATCGTGGATGATGGTGTCTCCATCCAATCCGATATCGTTCAGCACGATGGTGCCAAGCCCAAGTGAGGAAAGGTCTGCAGTCACCGATTGAATATTCCAATCTGGGTCCGCTACCTCGACCTCTATGTGCGCGAGTCCACCGTTTTCGTTGGTGATTGCCCCCTCTTGGAATCGCACCTCAACGATGCTCGGTGGGGTGTTTTCGCTAGCGATAATCATACTCGGTGAAATCACTCTCTCCAAAGATTGGGTTTCAACGAAATCGAGAGATTCACCCTCCTCTTCGAAATCAATGCTCACATTACGCGTAACCTCGCCGAGCAGTCCGGAAAGAACGCCCTCGTTGACCACTGAGCCTACCGCATCTCCACCTTCACCATAGGTTCCTACCCACTCGGTTACAGGGATAATGTGTCCGTCGC
>CAUZSM010000117.1:0-5248 GCA_963582685.1 Candidatus Thalassarchaeaceae archaeon
GTCGGCGCAGTCGCGCTCACCCTTGTAGCAACCAACATGCGATTCCTTGAGTTTGAATGCCTCTATCTCAGCGCGACTCCCATCGTGACCGCCTATTTGCAGTTCAAGTACGATTGTGATGAAGGTGACTTGTGTACTCCAAGATTCGTGATGTTCTGACATCTCCGCTGCGTCGTTCCAGCAATATGGGCAATCGGTGTCCATGAACTGAATCAAGAACCACTGACCGGATTGACCTTCCTGCCAATCCCGGTCAATGCTATCGTGGAATGTGTAATCTTCCCAAACACCTGAGTTGTGAGCCTGGCCGCTGAAATTTGGAGTCAGTTGGCCTTCTGAAGGCCCAATATCTGGTGGGGGTGCCAATACATAGGAGAATACGAAGACCAACGAAAGTACAGCTGAGACAGCGAAGAATGCCATTATGCGTGCGTCGGCAGCGGTGCTCGCGTCCTCGTCATCAATCAAGCGGCGGGCGGTGGATTCAGTCATCATTCAGTCCAATCTCCTGTATCAGTGTTGAAGCCGTGTACCGGATGGCCTCCTCTGAATTGTATTGTGGTGTGAAGCCGGTGTTGAAAAGTCGTGTGGGGTCCAGCATGGACTTTGGGACATCTCCAGCCCAACCTCGGTCTCCACCGGTATATTCGATTGACACATCTGGGAAACCAATCTCATCGATGACAATCTCTGCGATGCGGGATACACTGCAAGTGTCGTGAGTACCTAGATTGAAGCAGTTGATAGCATCGTCCGTGTTCTCAGTCAGGTGAATCATCGCAGCCGCGCAGTCATGGACTTCCATGTACGACTTCTCCTGCAATCCATTGCCAAGCACCTCGAGCCGAGTAGGGTCTGCCTTCAGTTTGTGGATGAAATCGAAAATGACGCCATGTGTTCCGCGTGCGCCTACAATGTTTGCGAAGCGGAACAACCAGCACTGCAACCCGAAAGTACCGACCCATGAGGTGATCAGTGCCTCGGAGCCAAGTTTGCTAGCACCGTAGAGGGAAATTGGAAACAACGGGCCGTAGTCCTCGGGAGTGGGCATCTGCGCCGCCTCACCGTAGACCACACTGCTGCTCGCGAAGGTGATTTTCTTCACGCCCGCGAGGCGCATTGCTTCAAGCACATTGTAAGTGGCGACAGTTCCCTGTTTGAGGTCGGTGTCGGTTACCTCAGTGCCAAGACGGATGTCAGGGTTCGCTGCCAAGTGGAATACCATGTCCACACCATCCATCGCAGAGGTGATGGAATCCAAATTGAGCAGGTCGCCGAGCTCAAGGGTTACAGAAGCACCTGACGCAGCGTGATGGGAGATGAACCCTGCCCTACCGCTCGACATATTATCGAAGACCACTACCTCATCGCCGCGCGCGACGAGAAGGTCGACGAGATGGGAGCCGATGAAGCCGGCTCCGCCAGTCACTAGAGTGCGCATCGATGCCGCCGACCTTAGCCGCCGTATTAACTCCGTCTGACGCGCGGACACACGCGAGGGCGCAGGTGTGCTACGTATGCGCAAAGGGGCACTGCGCTACAGTTTCATTCAGTTTCCCTCCGCTACGCGGATGGAATCGTGGTATTCACTTTCTGAACTCCACACCCCTCCTCGCAATTGAGATGGTCCGCCACCGGTCAGGGTATCTCTCCTGCCAAAGCGGAATGCCTAGGTGGGAATGATGTGATAATATGGCAAAAAAAGCAACACAGAAAAACCAAGCAAGCGAACAAAATGAACAAGAAGAGGTTGAGGTGCATACACCAAGCCTACTCGTCGGATATGTGCGAATCAGCAATGCGGGCGGTGCACTCAAGCTGTCGGTCAATACCAGCGCCTTCGGCGACTGCGAGACTTACGCGACCAGTGACGGGCAGACATACGTGCCCCTAGTCATCAGTCTGAATGCACTGCGCAAGGTGATTGATGGCGAGCGCGCCGTAACCACCGTCAGCCAACTGATGTCTCAGTGAGTAATACTGCGGTCAGCGGTTCATCCCGCTGGCCGCACACCAAATGTAGCACTGCGAAGCAGTTGCGCATTTTACACGCATTTACGGTGACACATTGAAATACGAATCGACGCCGGAGTTTCACTGATGGAGGCTCCCGAGCCCGCAACGCCCGCGTCGTGGGATGGCCCTATTCTGGCCGCCATGCCCGTGTTTAACGAAGAGGAAACCATCGGCAGTGTCGTAGTTGGGTGCCTTGAACACGTGGACGAAGTGATCTGCGTTGACGATGGGTCCTCGGATTCCTCTTCACGTATCGCACGCAAACTGGGTGCGACCGTGCATCATCACCGAGCCAATCGGGGCTATGGTGGTGCGATTAGGACCATTCTGAGGCTTGCCCGCGAGCGAAGGGCTCGTGCGCTGGTGATTCTTGACAGCGATGGCCAGCACGATGCTGCGGACATCCCCAAGATGCTCGCTCCGATTCTCAATGATGATGCAGATATGGTAATCGGCTCTCGCTTTGTAGAAGGCGGCTCCAGTGATAGGATACCTGCCTATAGAACGCTAGGCATCAAGGTGATTACTGCGGCTTCCAACCTGTCTTCCGACCTGGGTGTCAAAGACACCCAAAGTGGATTCAGAGCCTTCGGACCACTTGCACTGGAGAGGATTAGGTTCGATGTCGATGGGATGGAGTCAACTCTGGAAGTTCTCGACCTATGTGGTGAGTTAGAACTCAAGGTGAAGGAAGTGCCAACCAGAATCCGTTATGATGTGCCGAAGGGATCGCGATATACCGCTATGTCGCATGGATTCACTGTCCTATCCTATGCACTGATTACGCTATCTCAAAAGAAACCATTACTGGTCTTTGGCCTACCCGGTATTTCGCTGCTAGGTGGCGGTATGCTCGCTGGATTGCGCGCACTAAATGAGGTCGAGTCAATTACTGAAGGTTCGATTTCTTTGTCCGTAGGGCCGGGCTTGACTGCTGCATGGATTGGAATGCTGGGTGTTTCGCTTTGCTTCACCGCACTGGTGCTACAAGGAGCACGTGCGCTGATGCGAAGACTGCTTGTTCGCGAGTTCGGAATTGACTGAAAGGTCCGATGAGGTCCCTTTAGGACCTCATACTTGCGACTAATTGAAATCGCTAATCGCAACGAACGGACTGATGGCGGCTGACGACGCACCACCGGATGAGGAGACAATCAGTGTCGGCGAGAAGATTCGTTCAACTATCCGTAACTTCTGGGAGCTCCCCACGATTGAGGGTGTTAGAGGGTGGCGCAACAGTGCGGTAGGCTTCTCTGACGCCGCCGGAGAACGGGTGCACAGAGCGGCTACCGGGCCAGTTACTGGCATGTACCGAGCCTTGCATCAGTCACCCGGTGCAGTAATCATCATCCTGCTGCTGGTTTCGGTATTCTTCGGCCAATACGCCGTTGATTTCCAGCACCAAATCAACGGCGACGTGGAAATCTACCTTCCAGACGGTGCTGATTCCAAGGAACTGCTGCTAGAAGTCCGTGAAGGGTGGTCAACAGACATCGTCATGCTGTATATTCACACAGCAAATGCAATCGCTGATGAAACAGAACGGGGAAAATGCCCTGAAGTCGACGATTGCATCTACAACGTAACTTCTGTGCATGTACTCAATCAGTTATCTTACCTTGAAGGAGATGAAACCAGTATACAGGGCAACTATGACCGCGGCCTTGACTGGGACAAGGCCGACCGTGGCCGCAATGATGGGATAGTTTGGATTCTCTCGCCAGCGCAGATAGTCAAGGAAGCCAATAGCAGTAGAACCAGATTCGCCTGTGCTCTTGAGATGCACGGAATCGAGCAGTTACAAGCGGATGACTGCACAATTGCCAACACCAATTCGCAATTTTTCAACGATGGTTACAGTATTCCAAATGATCAGGACACAGTCAATAATTTGGTGGAGAATGCGGGCGCACTGATGGATTCATTCGTCAGGGATACCAACGACGATGGCATCTGGGATACTGCAGTCGTAGTTATCGGCATCCGATTCGAAATGGCTGGCACTCAAATCGACCCACGGCCAGACCCGAAGGGAGAGGAAGGGGAGACGATAGCGGACCACAAGGCCTTCATCGAATACACACATCGGCTGATTTACGAAAAATCGAACTCAATGAAATGTGAGCTGTGCCGTCAGACCTACGATGAGCCTCTATCCTCGATGTGGTACGAGGATGAATCTGAATGGCGGCTGCCTGATTCAGGTGAGCGACGTGCCATCACCGTCACTGGACTCACTCCGGTGCTGCACGATGTTTCAAACGCGGTTTACGAGCAACTTGTGTTCATGCTCCCTTGGTCTCTTGCTTTTGTGGCTATTACCATGATTGCCCTGCATCGAAACCCCAAGGTTCTGTTAATCTGCGGGCTACCAATTGTGATGAGTTTAGCAGTGACATTCGGTTTTACCGTAGTCGCCGACATCATGTTAACACCGATGATTATCGCTGCGGGCCCTATCCTCATCGGATTGGGGGTCGATTACTCCTTACATCTGATTAATCGGATTGAGGAGGGCCGAAATTCGAGATTGGAAGAAGCGGCTGAGAAGGCGTGGAAGGCAGAAAGGTCTGGCGAGAGTGCGGTAGAAGTCGACCCATGGGACCCTGAGATTTACCTCGGAGCGACCGTGGATGCAGTGATGACCACTGGTAACGCCATTTTACTCTCAGCAATCACAACCATCGTTGGATTCAGTGTTCTCGCTTGGCCCGAACTTGTTCCAATACAACCGATGAGAACTGTCGGACTGACCTTGGTTCTTGGAATCACATGCACTTTCTTCTTCTCGATGATAATGGTGCCAGCACTCGGCTGGGTCCTCAGGTATCGTAAGAGAGGAACCGAACAAACCCAGAGATTCTGGAACAAAGTTGGCGTAGTGCCGGTTCGTGCTTGGTGGGCGATACTGCTTGTTGCTCTCTTTGTCAGCGCCGCTGGCGTCACCATCATCAACGCGGAAATGGGCAAGGACATCACCGGTTCTAAAGATGAAGTTCCACCCGGTCTTGAATCCTATGAGACGTTGGCTGAATACAGTCGAGTGTTCGAAGGTGGGCAGACGAACATGTTCATCATAGATGCCGGCAATCACACCCCAATCAACGGGACTGCCCCTATTCGTGACTTAGCAGTACTAGACGAAATTGAAGTAATGCAGGACAGAATAGATACCGTACCCGATACAACTACGATTAGCCTAGTCACCATATTGAAGGCTATTCACGTCGAA
>CAUZSM010000118.1:0-5225 GCA_963582685.1 Candidatus Thalassarchaeaceae archaeon
CCACATTCACCTCGAATGGTTCGCGGCCGCATATCATATCCGCTCCTATCGCTTCAGTGAAAGCGTCAGCGTACACATTTCCGTAAGCAGTGTCAACATGGATGATACCAATATTCTCCACCTCCCTGATTCCAGCATAAATCGCAAGTGCAGTAGCCTCACTGGTTTCACTCGGCACTACTCGCCATACTAGCCCATCGTCGTCGATAGTTGTGAGAGATGCTGAGTCAAATGCGTAAGTGATCATCGGGGTACCGGTCTCTTTCGGCTTCTCCAATGCATTGTAGACGATGTTGTAGGTACTTCCACCAATGATGCCGGCAACCCCTGCATCTGTCAGTTGCCAAGCAGCGCTTCTTGCCCGAGAAGGATCTGATTCGGTGTCTGATACCACCAATTCAAAATCATACCTGTTTTGTAGTGCATTCATTTCGTCAATGGCCAACTGCACTGCATTTAACACGTCATCAGAGGAATCAGAAAACGTGCCTGTCTCCGGCAGCAATAGTCCAATCTTCGCTGTCTCAGTGGTTCCGATGAATTCCTCACAACCGGTTCCATCTACGGTGGTGCCGGCTGGAGTATTGGGACATAGGTCATCAGAGTCGGGGACACCGTCGCCATCTGTATCTGGGATGCAACCAGACGAATCAACTGCGGAGCCAGCCGGGGTGTTTGGGCATTGGTCGTCGGCGTCTAGAACTCCGTCACCATCAGCATCAGATATCACGGCACAGCCGGTGGAATCCACCTCTGTGCCGGTTGGAGTATTGGCGCATTGGTCATCTTCGTCGAGAACTCCATCACCATCTGTGTCTGTAGTAACCTCACCGTCGCCACCGTCGCCGCCATCACCGCCATCGCCGCCATCGCCGCCATCATCTTCAACGGGACAGCCGGTCCACTCTACCTCTGTACCGGCTGGTGTGTTAGGACATTGGTCAATGACATCAACTACGCCATCACCATCGAGATCAGCAAAATCACTGCCGCCACCGCCACCGCCACCGTCACCGCCACCGTCGCCACCACCATCGTCATCGGTGTCGTCTCCGCCGAGGCAACCAGCTAAGGCAACACTCAGCATCATAGCGCTTAGCAGCAGGGTGAGGATTCGATTAGAGGCTCGCATGGTGGTTACTTCCAACATCGCATGATAATCGCTTTGGTATAACGATTGACGCTTTTTTGTGCGTAGCATGAGGGTGGAAAACCAGTGCAAAAGTGGACGACAGCATGAAAGAGGGGGGGCGAGTCGCCGCATTCGATGAGCGAGGACGAGGTCGGCCTCGACTACGCCAGCAGTGGGGTCGACATTGACCTCGAGGGTGTCTCTGTTGCTTCGCTGGTCTCTTCACTATCTGCTTCTGTGCGCAAATCTGGCACCCCAGGTGCACCGGTGGATTTGCCCGGTGGATTTGGTGGCTTGGTGGAATTTGGAGATAATCTGCTAGCGCTTGCTACTGATGGAGTCGGGAGCAAGTTGCAAATTGCCTCCGCGCTGAATTGGTGGGGCGGAGTTGGAATCGATTGTATGGCGATGAATGTCAATGACCTGCTATGCGTCGGAGCTGAGCCAATCGCATTCGTCGATTACATCGCGACTCCGCGCCCGGACCCTGAGGTTCACGCCGCTCTCGGCGAATCGCTGGCTGAGGCCTGCCGACTCGCCCGAGTGACGCTTGCAGGTGGCGAGACAGCCAGCCTGCCCGGAATCGTCACTGAACTCGATTTGTCTGGTACTGCACTGGGCTGGTTACCAAAGGGAGATGCCATCACTGGAGAGAACATCGCGGTGGGGGATGTGCTGCTCGGTTTGCCCTCAAGCGGCATCCACTCCAACGGATATTCACTGGTGAGGAAAGTCATCGAGGTCAGCGAAGCTGACCTAGCCGCGGCTGCACCATTCGATGCTGACCACTCCGGTCGAGAAATCAAGCGGTTTACCGAGGGAGACGTCACTTTGGGTGAAGTCGTACTCAATCCGACTCGAATCTATGTTGACCCAATCGCAGACCTCATCGACGCTGCTCGTGAAGGAAAGGGTCCATGCGCACTCTCAGACATCCATGGTATCGCCCACATCACTGGTGGTGGGCTGTCCAACTTACTGCGCCTTCATCCATCTCTTGGCTTCCATATCAGCGAGCCGATGCCCGCCCCGCCTGAATTCGCTTGGATTGCCGAACAAGGAGGCGTTTCATCTCGTGAAATGGCTCGTACATTCAACCTCGGCATGGGAATGGTTGTCATCATGGATGCAAGTGCCGCAACTGCAGTGGAGGCATGGATTGCCGAGCGAATGACTGGATGTCAAACGGTAGGATTAGTGGAAGATAATGGCCACCGTGTCACCCACGTCAATGAGCAAATCCACTTTGATTCCTACTGAATCGAATGCAGGTGTTCAAGAACGGTGAGTATTCCATACTCTATCCATGCACGATTCTATCCTATGCGAATGCTGTCGTAGCCCGATGCTTGAGAGGAGCCCCGAGCCACTCTGTGCAGTTTGTGCGCCTTGGAATGACGCCGAAGTAATCAGATCTTGGCAGAAACCAGTATGGCAACAACATCTGATGGAGGATATGCCTGAATTCCTCGACGAAATTGGTGAGAAACTGGAGATGGGCAGACTCCCAATGCCTGACAACGACGAGAGTTGGAGAACTGCGCTGATGGCGATAACCGAACGTGACCTTGCGCCACAGCGAGAAATCCATGAGGTGATTGAGGAACAGATGCAGAGAACAAGGGATACTCTGGTAAAACGAGACTCACCACTATTCATGGATGGACATGAGCGGCTGCACCCTTCAAGTGCAAGAGAAAAACACCAATGTGAGCGCATGTCAGTTGCTCAACACGTGATGGTATTGCAAGAAGATGGTCTGTGTATTGGCGAACATCTGATTCAAGGTGGCCCCGGTTCGCTTCTGCTTCGAATGCTGACTGACAGTTTGGATGGAGTTAACGGATTCCTAGCCCTACACGCCGCAATGACCGGGTCAAATAGGAGTTCTACTGATGAGCCGCAGTCACGTATTGCGATGGCTTTGCGCGGAATGATGTTCATGCCGGTAGGCAGTGCGAAGGCTCCGATGCTCTCGGTACGTGACCATCGTAGCAGAGGAGGTCAAGCACCCCCGATGTGCGATTGGAATTCCGAAGGCTATCTGCTCGGTATTGTCGGCAAAAACAGTGAACGGAGAGTTCTGCCTCTGCCACAGGACCCGCGAGTGCTTGAGCGATTCACCAACACTTGGAGAGGCAGACATGGTAGCACCGCAGCCATGCGTCTGCGAGCCTATTGCCTAGTTTCTGGGCTGCGTATCGGACTCGGGGCCAATGCTGCAACCATCACTCCGCATGAGAGGTCTTTCCAGATGCTGCGTGGAATCGTTTCCTCAAGCGACGAGGTGACCGCGAGTGCTTATGGGCTTCTGGTCAAGGGAACCAGTGGAGTTCAATGGCTAATCAGGCCAGGGAATGGTGTTCACAATGCCCCATATCTCATCCATCCGGTCAGAACGTTGGACCCATTGGGACTTCTATCCGCAGTTTGTCTGTATGATAGCGGACATGACCTACCTCTTGGAGATCGGTTATCTTCGCAAACCCTTGCACTGCTCAATGACAAGGCGGTCGCCACCAGAGTGCAACAGGTGGCAGCGGCAATCAACGCGGCGAATAGTGGTGGTGGCGAGGCTTACGGACAGGCCGAAGGAGAACGGATGGCATTGGATAACCACATGGCTCGCTTACAGGCTGAACTCGAACGCGTACACAATGCGTTGGCTAACATAGATGTCAGAGTTCAACTCAACATCGAAGATGACTAAGCGGATGGATACGACCGGCGACTGTGCCTGACACACTCGATAGCCTACCGGAGGGCTGGCCCGGCGAGGTCGTCCTTGAAGGGAGAACTCGTTCTAATCTGCCTGTAACGGCGACTGAGAGGACCGAAGTACAGCGTGAACGGCATGGGCGGGGACCTGCAAGCCGAGAACACCGTTCTGTTTTCCACAATCCAGCGATGACTGCATGCCGAACCAGAAGTGTGCTGCTGATGGCGCACGTGCTTGAATCGGGTTGGCTTGGTCCCGCTGACAAACCGGTACGTGCTCTAGATGCATTGTGTGCAAGTGGGATGCGGGCGCGGCGCTGGCTCAATGAGTTGCCCGCGGAACACGCTACTCGACTTGAGGCGCATGCCTGTGATATGGATGCAGAAGCCATCGAATGGGCACGAGCGAATCATGCGGCCTTCCCGCCAACGCATGGACAGGGTAGCCTCACGTTACACTGCGAAGATGCGAGGAGCATCCTAGCTCGTTCAGGCTGGCAGTGGATCGATATTGACCCGTTCGGCGCACCGACCGCTTTCCTCGATGCTGCTTTCCAATCATGCTCTCGCAGAGCAGTGATGGAAGTGACCGCTACCGATACCGCCGCATTGACCGGTTCTTCGCGCTCAGCTTGCAAGCGACGCTATGGCGCAAGAATCCGCTGTGATGGACTTGCACATGACTCTGGACTCCGACTCCTGCTTGCCACCTGCGCGAAAATCGCCGCTATGCACGACCGGAGTATCGAGCCGATGTTGTCATCTTGGGACTCACACCATCTGCGTATCTCTTTCAGGGTCCGTCGCTCCATCGTGGATGCAAACGCCCTATCCGAACAACTGGGCTGGAGAGTTGCTGAACCCACCGAGGATGAATTGACTGCGTCAGTGCAAGCCGGGCTTCACCCCAATGGTGATGCTCACCCGCAACCGCATTGCCTGCTTCCACTTGCTCATCCAGTCGACAGGAATGATGCTCGAATCTCCGGGCCACTTTGGGTAGGAACTCTGTACGATGGAGAGGTACTGCAAGCCCTTGCTGAGGAGCGGGCTGCCGAATTGTGTTCGCCAGCAGTCGAATTTGATGCAGCACTGATTGAGGCAGTTGGCGCCTCCCAGAGAGATGTGAAATTGGCGCAGAGGGCTGCGACACGCGCTGTGCGCCATCTATGTGAAGAGGCGACAGTAGCGACTTCACCTACGGTTCTGATTGTTGATGACCTGCATCAATACGCCTCGCTACTCGGGCCACCATCGCCCGCTCGGCTCGTTGAGGAGTTGAGAGAAGCCGGTTATGGGGCGGCCATCGCCCGTTACGGCAATCCATCAGTTCGCACCGATGCGGCATGGCCTGCCATCATTATCGCAGCTGAGG
>CAUZSM010000119.1:0-5124 GCA_963582685.1 Candidatus Thalassarchaeaceae archaeon
GAAAGTGGGCAGTGACTGGTTTGAGGGGTCGTTATGCCGTAACAGCCTGTGTGTGGCAGCTGGATTGCCCAATGGGTCGGAATCATCAGGATGGATGGCGATACGATAGGCTCGGCCAGAATGGTCCTGCATCACATCCTCTACCCAAGGGTCCACCTCTGCGCAGAATTCACACCACGTTGCGGTGTACTGCTCTACGAGAACCGCGTGGCCACCCTCACTCTCTCGTGGCAGGGATGATGGCTGCTCAGTGCAGGCACTGGCGAATGGCAGCAAAGTGGAAATGAGTAGGAAAACCACTCCGATTTCGACCAACGCCAGCCGCCTGCCCATGCTTTCGCCCCCGATTGACATCACTGCCGTTGCGGGCGGGTCTGATTTACATATCCCGGACAGGGCCGGCGGTGTGGGGAGAGTATGAGCGAGCGTTGGTACAAGGAGCATCAGCGTGACCCGTGGCGTAAGCAGGCTAAGTCGAAGGGGTACCGCGCACGTAGCGCATTCAAGCTCAAACAGATACAGCAGCGCTTCCAGCTCATCCGAGAGGGAGACTTTGTTCTCGACGTAGGATGTCATCCCGGTGGATGGACGCAGGTAGCTGTCGAGACCGCCGGTCCTGAGGGCATGGTCATCGGCGTTGACCTTGAGGCGTGTGCGCCGATAGAAGGAGCCGCACTTGTCATTGGAGACATTGCTGAAGATCCCACACAGCAGCGTATTTGTGAGATGTTGGCCAATGCCATTCTGGTGAATGGCGAGCAGTTGGCCGAGGACAATGAGCGGATGTTCAACACCATCGTCAGCGACATTTCCCCAAGTCTTACTGGACAGTATGAGCGCGACCAAGCGATTTCGATGGAACTTGTAGCGATGGTTTTCGATTTCACACTGCCACTGCTCTCACCTGGAGGGGCATTTGTCACTAAGATGTTCCAAGGCAGGGGGATTGAGGGAATTGTCAATGCCGCCAAGAGTAGGTTCTCACGCGTGCAGAGATTCTCTCCGGATGCTTCTCGCAACTCCTCGTCAGAGGTATTTCTGGTGTGCAGGAACAAATTGCCATCCCCACGCCAAGTCGCCCGCGGGAAGAGTGTGCAACAGCAATTGGTAGACTGGCTTGCGGATGCTGGTGTGGTGACCGATGCATCCGAGTCTGACGATGAGGAGGAGGGCGTCTCTGGCTTTCGCCGCATCAGTCGGAAGGATAAGTCGGATTCCTGAAACTGCTGGCAATTCAGTCTTCGTGTCTCGCTACGAGTTCCTTTCCACTTTCACTTACAGCCAACCCCCAGCAAAATGTAGGTGGACCTTCAGCGCTCGCTTCCATTGCTCAGCGAGTGAATAATATGTCTACAGCAACGATACAGAGAGAAGCCCCGTCAACCAGCACGGAAGGGACTGCCCGAGACCGATCAATCCTGAATTTGATGCGGGTCGCTAGTGGTAAGTCTCGAGAACAAAGCAAGAAACCACGGATTCCGGTGGCAGACCTTCGCCCCTCATGCCCAGTAGGGCGTATCGAGGTTCTCATCCTGCGACGCTATCCCCGTCGCACTGTTCGCAATGAGAACTGGTCAGGCTCGCTTGCTGCAGCCTGTGGGCGTGATGAGAGCGGGCTTGTTGGCGTCGTTCTTTGGGGCGACCAGGTTGACCAAGTTCGCACAGGCGATGTTGTGCGAATTGAGGACGGTTGGTGCAAGTTCAGCAATGGAGAAAAGGTGGTTTCAACTGGGCGAACGGGCAGACTGACTGTTCTCAGTGATTGATTCGGGTCCCGGTCCCTGCGGGCAACCATAAAAAGGGGCAGCCGTTCGGCGGCGCAGTATAGGTGTTGAACATGCAGAAGAGAGCAGTTGCTTGCACAGCCTCCGGGGTCCCTTTGACCGACAAGAAGGCGACTTCATTCCCCTGCCCCTCTTGTTGCGAACCAATTGGAAGATCCGAAAGGTGCCGCAACCAAGCAGTAGCGTATATTTGCCCTGCATGTGGGTTCTGTGGACCCTGAGGTGATTTTGTGGGAGAAGTGGCTGTCAAGTACAAGATTATGTGCAGTTCCAGCATGGAAGATGCGGACGCAGAAGTGATTGCTGCTGAGATGAACAAACTTGAGAGTGATGTAGGCGTAGTGCAATTTGTTGAGACAAAACCGCTTGCCTTTGGGATGAAATTCGTCGAGGCTCACTGTGTTATCCAAGAAGGTGACGGCACCGTCGACAAATTTGAGGACGCGATTCGTGCCATCACTGGTGTCGGTGAGGTAGAAGTCCTTGAAATCGGACGGCTCTGATTACTCAGTAGTGGGTGAGCGGAGCACGCATGAATTCGCGCATCAACATCGTGGCATAGGTGCCGCTTGGAAGTGTGAATCGTAGACGAAGAGCACAACCCTCTGGGTGCCATTGTTCTCCCTCCTTCGGGCCATTGCCCCAACGCTCTGAGAGTCGTTCCACATCAACTTCAGTGGATTCTTCAACACTGAAATCGGTGAATGTAGCAGTTAATGGCCTTCTGCTCCCCTTAGACGAAAGACGTGGTATTCTGCTGACAATCCAGTGCTCGTCAGCCAAATCCATCTGCTTGAGTACTTGATTTTCGATGTTTCCGGGTTCCTGTTCTGCCAGTGCATATTGCCCACCGGGGAGTGACCCCGTCACAGCAAGTCTACCACTTCGGCAATTGCGAGACAATCTTCCGATGGTGTCTGACTCGGCAATCACGCGCTTTGATAGGTCCAACTTGCCGTTGTCAGACACTGGAGCGACGATATCACCCTCGACCGGTTCTACCAATGACATCTCACTGACTAGCCTAGCAGCAAGGATTCGATTGAACGCTTCTGATTGCAGACTGTGTACCATCATCAACTGCAGTGAATTAGGCAAACGTCGAAATGCACCAGTCCAATCATCTGGTTTCGACTTCAAATGTCTAAGAATATCCTTCTCAAAACCCAATTGCCGCGGTATCATCTCTAGAGCGGCCTCGACATTCTTGTTTTCAGCCCATTCACTTCGGAATTGGCTTACTTCCGCGACTTGATGTATCCCCGGCATTCCAAGATATGCGTTTACCGCACCCTCAAGGTCATCTGAAAGTAGGGCTCGGCCAACCACAGGAGTGACCGGGCGCGTCGCACCAAATCGTTGTGGCCCAACCCAATTTGGGAATCTGCCAACGCCTAGTCGCTCTTCCATACTAGTGTAAATGGCGTTTACCCGTTCAATTGCGGCCTTTGCTTCGAGTGGCGACCCATCCTCGTCGGCACATCCGCGCACGGTGATAGTGAATCGATTTCCATCGTGGTCGCCTAGACGCAACTTCTGATGTGTTCTACCAAGGACCTCAATGTCCACATCGCTCATTGAGACTCCCGCGACCTTGTTCTCATTGGCATCGATTGTGAGTAATTGGGTGGTAATAGCCCGCTTATCCTTGGTCCCGCTGAACCATATCCTATTGCGAGAAATTCTCAATCGTTTGGCCAACTGGCCAATGAATCGATTAGTTTCCCAATTGTTCAGTGTGACCCTAGCCACTGTGAAGCGTCCCTTGCTTTGCAGTGCGGGGGGAGAACCAACTTCCTCAACTCGGAAGTCTTCAGTCCTAGTCTTGAGCAACCCACCGATGCCCAGCCCATCGCATGAGTAACCAGTCAGCCCACAGGCTTCGGCGATTTCCGCCGGTGTCAGAAGATTCCCTCCTTCAAGATAGAGTCAGACCCTCAAACTCAGACGTGATACCTGAGCAGAGTGTCTTCAGCACCTTCGCGGGGTCCTTGCCCTTCTTGACGCGAAGGTAAAACTCGGGTTCGTCTAGTTCTGGGTGACCGATGAAGTAGTTGGAATAATCAACATCCTTGCTCTCATTCAGTCGGGAGCGGAATAGTTGCAGAGCAGTGTGACTCTCCTCTGTAATTCGCAATCTCAATTCTCCGCCTTCGTTCAATAGTACCTTAATCGCCATGGTGACCGACCCGCCGACCCGCCTCTCCCTTTTGAGTCTTTCAACCACCACGTAAGTGGTGACATCTGTCGTTAAATGCGATATTGCCTTAATCCGTGAAGGTGTTTGCCCCCTATCTTATGTAGCGACCTTGGCTCGCAGTGCCATGGATGTAGATGTATCCGCCTCATCCGTTCCGGGTTCGGCATCCTTTGAAAGGGCTGCAATCCCCATTCTCCTTATATCGATACTCCTCACACTTGCACTCGGCCTCCAGCTATATCCGGTGCCACCCTTCAACACTGACATCTCAGAGTTTGCCCCGGAGACGAATGCAGATATTGCTGAGCAGAAAATGTCTGCGCATTTCCCTCCAGAGAGCAGACCCATGTTTATCCATGTGGCTGCTGATACTGCTGAAGGTAATGTCCTCAGCATGGAGAATCTCCACTACCAAGCCGAGGTCATGGCATACCTGCAATACCGTTCTGACCATGGTGGCCATTACATCGACAGTAATATTTCAGCACCCGGAGTCATGCAATTGGTTCTCGATGAGATGGATGAAAACGGATCGTCGCTCAGTGACTATTCGGATTGGGAATCATTCCTGACAGTAGCACTCGAAGTGAACACCACGTGTGGCGACGCTCTAGGGGATGAGCGGGCAATATCGGCTGCGGCATTCATGGAATCCGCTCTACTTCACAGAGACCTCGACGAGGGCGATATCTGCGATTGGCTTTCTGACCGGAAAAACGTGGCCGAGAGTGGAGGTGACCCGGATTCAGTCACTTTGGATTCAGCACCCAGTGCCTCGAGTACGCTGTGGGTGCTGATGATTGACCCTACAATGGAAGATGTTGAGCGGCAGGTCTACCAGAATGTAATTCGAGATGAACTCCGAGCATTCAATGGTGACACTAATTCATCTCTGACATTCTCAGTGTCAAGTATTGACCTGATGTCGTATGATGTCAACAAGGGAACCCTCAGTGAGCTGGCTATGCTGGTGTTTGGCGCTGTAATTGTGGTATTGTGCATACTGGCGTTGGCTTTCCGCTCCATTCGTGGAGTCGCCTTCCCGCTTGTCGGACTAACAGCATCGCTAGTGTGGACCTATGGTGGATTGGCTCTGCTAAATATCGAGTTCACAGTCCTTGAGGTGGCTGTAGCACCTGT
>CAUZSM010000120.1:0-5094 GCA_963582685.1 Candidatus Thalassarchaeaceae archaeon
CTACCGGTCGGGTGTCCTAGGATGGTGAAGGTAGGATTCTCGACTGCCTTGATGAGCGCCTCAGTATTGTCCACCTCGTCACGTTTCTTCCATGTCGGAAGTTGGTGGACGCTGCCAACGACATGGCTGAAGATGCTGCGAACTTCGTCAGAGTAGTCAAGGCTGCCATCAGGAAGGATATCGCATTCAGAGCCGTGAAAAATACGGAAATCAACAGCGGAATCTTTCCAGTTTTCATTCATCGCACGAATCTCCGCTGCTTGCTGCTCAACCTGCTCAGGAGTGAGACCGATTTGCCGACCTCCAATGTTGAGAATCTGGCTGTGGTCAGCGATTCCGAGGAATTCCCAACCGTTGTGCTGCGCTGCATCTGCCATCTGCTGAAGGGTTGCGACACCATCTGAATATGTGGTGTGATTATGAAAGGCTCCGGTCAAATCTCTCGGCTCGATGAGGACCGGCAACTCACCTGCTGCGGCCGCCTCCATCTCACCAGAATCCTCTCGCAACTCCGGTGGCACCCATGCTAGGTCCAGATGTGCATAGATGTCGGCCTCATCGGTCGCGGGCAACGAGTGTTCAGCTGCTTCCAATCCCTTTGCATCACCTACAGCATCAATTGGGTATAATCCAAATTCATTCAGCCGCAATCCGCGATCGAGTGATGCCTGTCTCATCCTGATATTGTGTTCCTTGGAGCCAGTGAAGTAAGCGAGAGTGTAAGGGAAAACATGTGGAGGAACCATTCGGACCTGTGCGTCAATGGTGGTTCCAGTCGCCAATTCTTCCCAAGCATCACCACCCAGTGCATCCAATACGCTGCTGTCGAGGCCTTGGCCAGACTCTCCTGGGTCCGATGTTGTGGCGTTGAGGTCATCGAAGACTTCTGTGCCGAGAATGATGCTGACCTTGCTTTCGCCGGCACCTTTCACTTCCGCGATTCCGGGAATATCGAGGATGCTGGCGGTAACCGCCTCAACATCATCTGGCTCTACGGCGGCAACAATGTCGAGGTCACCGATGGTCTCACGTCGACGCCGCGTTGAGCCAGCCAGTTGCGCTCGTTGCACCCCGGGTATCGCGGCTATGCGTGCTTCGAATGCCTCGCCGTACAGCAATCCGACGTCCAAACGTCTCCTGCCTTGGAATCGAGCCAGCAATTCGATGCCATCGAGTACCTTCTGTTGGCTCTTCTCGCCCATGCGCTCAAGTCCTGCCAGCGCTCCTTCCACTGCAGCGGCCTTCAATTCGGCAACACTCTCGATGCCCAACTCATCATGGAATTGTTTGATTCGTTTTGGACCAAGACCCGGAATCCCCAGCATTTCGATGAGCCCGGGAGGGGTATTATCGAACAGAGTCTGGATATCACCCCAAGTGCCGTAGGTCAGTGCCTCGGTGACCAAACTTGCGAGCCCTTTGCCGATTCCCTTCACTTCGGTTAGCCTTTCTGTCTCGGTCACAGCCCACAAATCCGACTCAAGTCCAGAAAGGGCACGTGAAGCGTTTTGGTAGGCCCGTACGCGAAAGATATTGGCTCCATTCAACTCGAGCAGAACTGAAATTTGCTCAAGAACGGCAATGATCGCGGACTTTGAGAAATACGGAGGGCCGTCTGTGCGCGCACGAGGAATAGCGAAGCCTGAGACGGAGACCATGGGGGCAGGTTCTCACCCACCGTTCTTGACCCTTCGGGGTGGTGAGGATGAAGTGTTACTCCCGCTTCGGAGGACTGATGTTGGACGATGCGGGGTTTGTCGAGGACCTCAGTCAAGTGCTGTGTGGCATCGCATTCCTGTTGTGGATGATGGTTGCCACCTTGAGTAGAACCGACCGCTCCGAAGACATCGTGCAGTCGGTGATGGTGGTGGTTTGCCTCGGTGCAACCCTCTCTCTGGCCTGGCTTGCTTGGATAGGTGGCTCGATGTGGGGCTCTACCTTCTTGCCGAAGCCTTTGGCTGTGCTGAGTCTCGTTTTCGCAATTGTCAGCCGAATTAATATCAAGGGCCGTAATATATCGTATGGCGCGAATCCCCACAGCATTCGCCGCATGAATGAAGAAAGCGAGGAATAGTGACTACTTACGCCGCCGCTTTGGAATGTAGTCACGCCCCTCGTGCGGAACATAATCGGGGGCTTTCGAGTCCTTAGATTGGGTTGGAGTGAGTTCGGCTGCGCTGATTCCTGCAACATCTTCGATATCTTCGCGTTCTACAATTTCACCTGACCCTCTTGGCTGCCCCTCATCCTCTAAATCGTCCGGACCACCTCGCAACTTCTCAAAACGACCGCGGGAAGCACTGTCAGATGCATCTCCACTGCTCCGGTTACGCTTCCACGCGCTTCTCGCTCTCTTACTGCGGATCGCGACAGCAACCATACCTACTGTGAGCAACACGGAGATGCCTGTCTGTCCTCTGCTCACAGGTCGGTCTAGCCATTCCGACATTTGTTCAGCGAGTCGATCAAGCATCATGTATAGGCCAGTGACATCTGGAGGCGGTAGTCCTTCGGAATGGCTGCCAATCCCTTCCCATTGCTTCTCAGTCACACGAATCGGCAATTCCACACTGGCCACCGCAGGTTTCCCCAAACGACTCTCAACCACGAAGGTGGCCGTCGCCACTCCTGAGGTATATCCCTCAAGTTTGACAAGGAATACTGTGGAATCATCAGCCTCGCCATCCGACTTCAGGGTCTTGACAGCCCCATCCCATTTGTTCAATGTGTGTTCATCTTCAATCACGTGAACGATAATTGGCACCTCAACAGGCCCCTTATTTGACACGGTACAGATGAAAATAACCGGCTCACCAATGTCGAGGGTTGCTGAAGGCGGGTCGCAGCCAACCGATAGCACAGGGTCGTGGATGTCCGGGTTGTCAGGATAAGCATCAGCCCCATCTCCGACAGTCCAGTTTTCACCCCACCTTCCGGTAGGGTCAGGGTCTGACCAACCGTCACCATCTCGGTCAGGGCATCCGACTCTATCTTCAGTAGATTCTCCGTCGGAATCCGGGCAGTCATCATCTTCGTCACGCACATCCTCCTGTGCGGTGGCAAGGGTAGCAGCGAAGGAGGAAAGCAGTAGTATCACGAATAGGAATGAAACTGAGTGTGACTTGACGCTGCTGCGCATATTGTGGCCGGTCCGTTCTCCGCCTTCAATCATGTCGGCTTACGCTCATCATTCTGAGTTGTTGAGCAAGCGGTGAGTAATGGCGAGGGTGAGCGGTTTCACTCTGATTCGCTTTGTAACTTGTCAACGATGAATTGTCGCATGTATTCAGGCAATTCTCCATTGACGAAGACGACATCATTCACCTCATCGAGTTTCATCAGTGCGTAGTAGATTTGCATCGCAGTCATCGGTGTGCTGCTACACCCAGTACAACCTCCCTCAAGGCCAATCATGATGATTCCATCCGCGGTGTCGATTACGTTGACCACTCCATCGTGGGCATCGAGGATAGCCTGCACCGGTCCTACAGAGTCAAGAATCATCTGACGGTCGACTTCTGACATCCAATTCTCCTCCTGTAACCGTGTCTACTCACCGCTGTTTCGGCGTGACTTCGCTAGATTCGTGTGGGCGGGGGGCTTTCAACCATCGCCTACTTCCGCTTTTCATGGCGGGCGGTTCTGGACCCACTCCTCTGCGGGTATTGCTACTTGACCTGCTGGTCGAGAGAGAGGAGTTTGGTCATGGCGGCAATCTGGAGGTATTGCGACCTCTTGTAGCGAAGGGCTGCGAGGTTGAGTGCCTATTGCTGACCCCTCAGATGCAATCTGCTGAAGTCGGCGAACGCGCTGCGAAAAAGGTAGCAGAAGGGATGATTCTGCTCTCCGAGGAAGATGTCCCGCACTGGGACGACGACTTCCCATTCTGGACCGCTTGCAGCGAGCAGTTAGACGGCGATACAGTCGATTTTCGTCGAATCGCTATGCCGGTTTGGCCAGAACATCAGTTGGATGACGGCATGGCAGCCTGGCTTGCGATGCTTTCTCCTGATGCAGTCGTCTGCTCTGGCAGTCGGCGCAACATCTCGATGTGGGAGGATTGGATGGACGGTTGCGCCGCCTTATTCCGCGCGTCCGTCAATTCCGTAGTGCCGACCCTCGGCATTTGCTTCGGTCATCAACTGCTCTGCAAAGCCCTCGGGGGAGAGGTTGCACGGGCCCAACAAAGGTCAGATGAGGTTCACCAATTATCGCTAACCGAATCAGGTGTTTTGGACCCACTGTTCTCACCGCCAGCAAGCGTAGGCGATGGAGCGATTTGGGGTGAAGAAAACGCACCTGTGGCTCTGTTCACCCATCAGGACCACGTCGTGGAAAGCCCAGAATGTTGCCTACTTCTCGCTTCTGCGCCACATAACCAGCATGTTGCGGTCAGGGTTCTCGATGAGGACGGCCTTCGTCTTCCGGCGTGGGGAGTACAATTCCATCCAGAGGCAACGAAGGCGAGCATAAGCCGGTCGTTTGCTCTCGGGCACATTTCAGAACAGGAAATGAACGCGTTCCAGAGAGATCACGATGGCGCCACATTCCTTTCCAACTTCGCTGAAATCGTCATTTCACTGAAATGTTGAGATGACGACGGGTTGAAGGGTGAAAGCCCTCTGCAATTCAATATGGGATTATTCTCAAAGAAGCGAACCGTTGAGATTTCAGTTCGCGGAATGACTTGTGGTGGGTGTGAAGGCAAGGTCAAGCGAGCCTTGGAAGCACGACCAGAAGTGAAAGTGGCGATGCCGGACCGGGAAAATGACCGGGTGATAATCACCGTGAAAGGCGACGCTGACACAGTTCAGTTGCGACAGGTCTGCATCAATCTCGGATTTGAAGCGTGATAGTGTTCGCATTCTCGGCAATCGATGCAGCAAGTAATGACCCGTATGGGTCATCTCTTCTTTCCTATTCTCTTATATGGGGGTCGTAGGTCGCCCGGCCAACCAACAGGTGAACCTCATGGATATGAATAGTGAAATGATCGGACAAATGGGCGTCGGTGCAGGTATTTTGGGTCTGCTAATCGCCTTCGTATTGTATCGGAAAGTGAATTCAATCGAGATTGAGAACAGCACAGTGGCA
>CAUZSM010000121.1:0-5088 GCA_963582685.1 Candidatus Thalassarchaeaceae archaeon
ATACCGCTTCCACATCGGTCTCAGACCGGCTGCCGCGCATCGGACGCATGCTGGTCTCAATACTGCGCTCGCCGTCCGCTCCGTCCACCATCTCCTCAAGCAACCAGACGTGGTTGTTTGGAATATCCTTCAACGGCATCCGGAATGAATGCCAAGCCATTCTGAGGTTACCGGCATCTCCGGACTTGAGGTTACGAGCGAGCATGATGACAGGAAGCAGCAGGAAGGCCAAGCCAGCCCAAATCATCAGGGAGAGAGCAGGTGGCATTGCCGTATCAATCGGTGTGCTGTGGGTTGGGAAGGGCATCGCGAACCAAGATGGGACCATCAGAGCGACTAGCATCATCGCCTTTGCATCCGCACCGCCATGCAGCAAGCGGAATCTCCATGCCATCTCAAAGAAGAATAGCACGACGAGCAGGACAATCATTCGACCCCACAGCAGCCCCATCCGCTTTGTTTCAGAGTCGAGCGGCGTTGATGATTCAAAAAAATACTCAAGCAATACCTGCCCATGACTCATAGCACCCATTACAAGTCCCACTGCACTGACCAGATACCATATGGAGACGATGATGTCAACACGACTACCCGCCTTGATGTCAGTTAGACTTGGCCGGCCGTACAGTGCTGTGGAGGCGAAGGCTACTGCTGCCGACGCGGTCAGCCAAACGCTGAGGTCCGCGTCGAGCAAATACAACTCCAATCCAAGCAATACTAGAGTCGGCCTTGCCCAGAAATCCCACCAGTCGTTTGAAACCCTTCTCAACTTGTGGTCAAGCCATGCAGCACCACCGAAGCAGAGGGCTAGAAATAGGATTCTAGCCCAGCCGACGTATTCCAGTATGTCCTCTGTTGGCATGACACTCAAGGCTTGCACCGGAAAGCGACTTAAAGCAAGCCCGATTGCCGTCGAACTAGAATGAAGGTTCGTGAGGTTGAATACGATGTCCGAAGATATAGAGAGCAGGCTGGTACAGATAGCCGGTGTAATCACTCAACTTGATGACCCGAAGGTTCCGCGCAATATTCGAAAGGGCGCAAAGGATGCCGTCGAACAGTGGCTATTGAACAAGAATAAGCAGTTAGATGTACGAATCGCAATGACACAGAACAAGTTGGAGGAACTCTACGAGGACCCCAACATTCCCATGGAGTTCGGCACTCTGATTCTACAGATTAACACGGCTCTTGAGCAGATGCACGCCGAACTTCATTGATGCTAAGGTCTGCATGCCCAAGGCATGTCAGTATTGGCAAGACTACAGCCGTCTTTTTCATCGATAGCAATCAATCCAACCTGAATATCAGCATCGAACATGGCGATTCCATGAGCAAGCGAGGCGGCCAGAGCATATTCCTCATCCGCCGCCGCCACAAGGACTTGATGATGGACTGCAACGCTATGTGATAGCATCTTCAAGGTAATATCCTCGCCAATTCCGGTCGCTGCAACTGCGATGTTCTCATCACACCATAGGCCGGCCCCCCATACCGGTGTATCGCCAACTCTTCCGCGAGGCCGGCCAGTGCAGCCCCCCGTTGATGAGGCGACCGCGAGCGCTCCGGTTGAGTCGCGAGCAACCGCTCCGACCGTATCGGTGGAAGCCGGACGGGTGCTGCCGATGACCGTACCACGTGGGATGTCGGCTCCGTCCGCCCAAGTACGGGCGCCGTCGCCGGCAAGGATGTTGACCTGCTCATCGAGCAGAGCGACGGCAGCGAGCACCGGGTTTGGTGTGTCTTCAATGCACATCACGCAACCAAGCTGTCCATCAGAGGTGGCAACAGCAGCATCCAACTGCACTGACCCATCATCTCGCTTCCGGCCACCGGTGCCGGCATTTAGGCGCGGGTCATCTTCCATAATCAGAACAGCAGCGATAACCGCATTGAGCGCGGTGCCACCATCAGCAAGAATAGCCCAACCGGCATCAACAGCCAATTCGACGCCCGGCTGGTCCCTCGCACCGTGACCTGCACCACCGTGACAAACGAGCATTGGTTCCGGCATCACTCTGCCTCCATCGCACCGACCAGGTCATCTTCTGCTTTCCAAGCCTTGCTGAACCTGAAGCATAGCCAGCCAAGCACCGCAAAAATGCCACAAAGGCGGAATGCGGTGTGGAAGTCGAAAAAATCCGTGCGGTTCACGGACAAATCCCAAACCAAACCACCGATTATTACCCCGCAGAATGATGACAAGGCGCGCAGGCTCTCACTCACTCCCATCACGACTCCACGTTCGTCGGGTCCGGAGGCAAAGGTGAGGAGCGACATATTGGATGGAGTCACCAAGCCATTTCCGAAAGCAATCAATCCGGAAACAAATAGCATTCCAATCATCGCATAAGCGGGTGGGACATAGGGTATTGAGGCCAGCCCGGTACCAGAAATCAGCAGACCGCAGGCCATCAATCGACTTGAGCCAAAGCGGTCGGTAAGAGGACCAATGAGTTTACCTTGGGTGATTATTCCACATAATCCTATGAAAGCAAAAACCCAGCCATTATCGCTTTCACTGAAGCCAAAACCACCAGCATCGACCGCACGCATGGTGAACAGGATGAATGTCACGTGCATGATAGTAAAACCAGCCCAGTAGAAGGTCATCGACCACAGCAATGGAGAGATTACAGGTCGGCCAAACATCTTGCCGACGTTGGCTAGATTTTTCCTGATAGTTTTCATTGGAGGTTGCTTTTCCAGTGTTTGTCGGTTCTCCTTTGGCAGACTTTCCTTGAGTTTGGTTGTTGCAAACAAAAACCCAGAGAATGAGAGAATTGTCGAGGCAAGGCAAGGCAATAAGTATGGATAGGTCTCAAAGATGGTGCCTTGCATCATAGTTGTCCACTGCCATTCTGCAGGTGAAGACAGCATGCCTCCAATCGCAGGTCCAAGTGAGAAGCCAAGGCCAAATGCCACTCCGAGCATGCCCTGACGCCGTGCGACTTCGCTGGGCTTGGATATGTCTCCGATATAGGCGCGTGTCACCGACATATTGGCGTTGACCATTCCAGCAAACAGTCGCGCCGCCAACGCCATCCACAGCGAAGAGGACAGCCCGAAGACTAGGAAGGCGAGTGAATTTCCAGTCAGCCCAATCATCAACACTGGGCGCCTACCAATTCGGTCTGACAACGCGCCCCAAAATGGAGAAAAAATGAACATCGCGCCAGCATAAGATGCCATTAGGGATGCAACCCAAAGGCCAATATCAGCGCCAGGTTCTGAGAGATGGTCAACCATGTAGGTCAGGAATGGGATGATGATTCCAAAGCCAATCATGTCGACGAGTACGACGAGAAATAGCACCGCCATCGATGAGCGATCAGGGCCTTGTTCCTCAGTCATGTAATTCGCCATCACTCGTGGTTATCTCAAACATTCGGCGACAAAACAGTGCCAATGATGATTGAATCACTCACGTTGATGGGCGGCTGTCTGGTGATGGAGGACCGAGATTGCCGATGATACCACTTAGACGCTCAACGAGGCTGACCTTGCGTTCGTTGCTGACCAATGCGTAGTTAATCACATCGTCAAGTGAGTCAACTGCGATGACCTCGATGTCATCCTTGTAGGCATCATCGATGAGCACATCCTTCATGTTGGCTCGAGGAATCAGCACCCTGCCGATTCCGCTTTTCGCAGCAGCCTCAATCTTGGCTGTCACTCCGCCGATGGGCAGAACTTCACCACGCACCGATAGCGAACCAGTCATTGCTAGGTTCTGGTCGATTGGAATATCTTCAAACGCACTGATGATTGCAGTAGCGATAGTGATGCTCGCGCTATCGCCGTCCACGCCATGGGTATCAACAAACTGAATGTGGATATCGAAATCAGCGACGTCCTTACCGGTTAACTTCTTCACGACAGCACTGACGTTGGTCACGCTTTCCTTGGCGATATCTGATAGCCCACCTGTAGCATAAACCGAGCCACCCATCTTCTGGGAAGGGGTAACCAATGCCTCGACCGGCAGCATGATTCCGGAGTAGTCCGACATACCCGAGTCGGCCCCGAGTACTGCTAGGCCGTTTACCCGACCAACGCGCTCGCCACTATTCACCAATAGAGCGTAGTCCTGTCGATGCTCGATAAGGCGGTCTGCAACCTGCTGCTCAAGCGGACGAGCGATGCGACGTGCAGCGAGAACGTGATGGTCGGATACCAAATCAGCTTCAGCCTCTACTGCTAGGTCACCGGCGATACGGACCAATCCACCGAGTTCTCGCAGACGCAGCGACAACTTACCGCGCCTGCCAGCACGGCGTTGTGCCTCGCGAAGGATTACTGAGGCACCCGACTTATCGAAATGAGGAATTGGCTTGCCTATCTTCTTCTTCGACTCGTTCATCACCTCCTGAGCGATGAAACGAATCAGGCGGCGGCGGTTACGGGAAGTGTCTGGCATCGTGCTGTTGACATAGACCTCGTATCCATAACCGCGGATTCTGCTGCGCAGGGCCGGATGCATGTGGCCAACAGCATCGAGGTTGCCGGCGGCGACGAGGATGAAGTCGCAGGGAACAGCCTCGGTCTTGGTCAGTGCGCCAGAGGAACGCTCCGAGCGGCCACTGATTGGGAATGCCTTCTCCTGCATGGCGGTGAGAAGTGCCTGCTGCTCTTCGAGGCGCAGTAGATTGATTTCATCAATGAATAGAACACCACCGTGAGCCTTGTGAATTGCTCCAGCCTCAACCCTCTCATGAGCCGGGGTCTCCATACCACCTGATTGGAATGGGTCGTGGCGCACGTCTCCAAGCAGGCTGCCGGCAAGAGTGGCAGTAGCATCGATGAATGGGGGCATATCGCCTCGATCACGCTTGACCAGTAACTTAGGAATCCGCGCTTCATCGCCAGAAACCAATCGGTTGCGAATGAAGATATATCCAAAGATAAGCAGGAACATACCGAAAATGAACATCATTATCTCGCCGGACTGAATAGTAGCGAGCAGCAACGCAGCACCAATCAAAATGGCAACGAATAGCAAAGTTCTGCTAGTCCTCTCTCGTTGCTGCTTCATCTGAGCACGGCGGTCTTTGACAATCTTGCCACCACGGCCAGCAGGGACGGTTC
>CAUZSM010000122.1:0-5081 GCA_963582685.1 Candidatus Thalassarchaeaceae archaeon
ATCACGATGGTTCCGGATGAGGTGATGCCGATGGTAGGCTCAAAAGTGGTGTAACCAATTCCGTAGTAAGTGCCGTTGGCCCAAATAGGGATGTTGTTGCCGGTCAGATTCTGAGTGATGTTGCCGGCATCGAGGGCGGACTGGTTGAATACAGAAATTGCACCGGGGTAATGGTAGAAAGTGTTGACCGGAATGTCCTCATCGAAGTCGAATGGTCCAGAGGGAGGAGGAGCAGGCGCATCCTTACCACCAAAACAACCGGACAGGCTTGGCAGCAGCAAAGCCAGCACAATCAGAGTCGCGAATGTAACTCGCTTACTGCTGTGCATGGGCCGCCGAAGGCGGCCCTGACTTCAACCGTTCTGTATACGTGAGAAGATCCCGAAGCCCATCTTCACTCGGTCTTGCTGGGAAACTTATTCGGTTTTGCAGGAAAAATAGCCCATGTTCCAGTAGCAGTAGCGTAGACGACACCGGCATCGTCGGTGACCTCTCCTGCCAAGTGTGCCACGCCCTTGCCTCGTCTGACGATATGGCCACGCGCGGTCAGGGAGGTGCCGACTTGACCCGCCTCCAGATAGGATATGCTGAGTTGTGCGGTGGCGCACCACTCCTGCTTGCGCAGGGTTGAGACCAGAGCACCACCAAGAGCAGTGTCGAGCAGAGCCGACATCAACGCACCATGCGCCACACCACCCTTGTTCACATGGCCCTCGGAGATGGTGGCATGGGTTGCGAAGTGCCCAGGCGTCATCTCACCATAGGTGATGGCGAGAGCCTTGCACACGCCGGACTCCTCTGGGAGGTCGCTCAGCGGTGAGTCCGACATTCAATCACTCGGTGTCATCGTCTGCCATCGAACCGAGATAAGTCGGCAACTCGACACCGGCCATCTTGGCCACATCGTGTATCGGCGGCAGCGTCTGGACTAGGCTGCTGACGAAGTTTGAGGTAGCGCCCTTGCCATCGGCATCGTTGCCGGAGTCCCAAACGGTAATCTTGTCAATCTGTAGATTCTTGACGGCATCTACCTGAGCCGCGACCATGCTTTCGACCTTCTCGACCATCAACAAAGTCGCTGCGGCCTTAGCATCGCCTCCAGCACTCGCAACGAGTTTTGAATAACCGGCTGCCTTGGCCTCGAGGACCTTCTGCTGTCCAGCAGCCTCAGCCTCGTAAATTGACAGCACTGCATCTGCCTCACCACGAGCGATGCGGCGCTGGCGTTCAGCCTCGGCCTCTGAAGCAATCTCAATCTGCGTCTTGGCGATCTCCTCACGGACAATCTCATCGGCGCGCAGACGTTCCTGCTCTAGCAGGTACTGTACTTTCTGCACCTCCATCTCAGCAGTGCGCTGGGCGACTTCTGCACGACGCATCGCTTCAGCCTCCTTCTCGGCTAGAATCGCGTTGTGACTGGCAATCTCGGCCTTCGACTGGTTCTCACCATCAATTGCGAGGGCTTCTTGCATCTGCACGTAGACACGCTCGTCGACCCGTGCTGCCTTCTTGCCCTTCTCGGCTTCAGCCTGAGCCTCGGCGACGCGAATCTCACGCGTACGGTCTGCATCGGCCTTGCCAATTTCACCATCTCGAACGGCAACCGCGACATCGGCCTTCGCCGTGTTGACCGCTGTTGCTGCTGCCTTCTTACCAATACTCTCGATGTACTCCGAGTCATCGGTGATGTCGGTGATGTTGACGTTAATCAGGTATAGTCCAAGTTTGTGGAGTTCGTGACCAACGTTGTCGCGAATCGCCTCAAGGAAGAAATCGCGGTCCTTGTTAATCTGCTCAATAGTCAGCGAGGCGACGGTAAGACGTAGTTGGCCGAAGATAATCTCACTGGCCATCTCCTCAATCTGGCTCGGGTTGAGGTGAAGTAGGCGCTCTGCAGCATTGTTCATGATAAGCGGGTCGGTGCTGACACCAACCGTGAAGGTGGAAGGCACGTGAATGCGAATGTTCTGCAATGACAGCGCATTGCTCAGGGGAATCTGAATCGTCATCGGAATCAGACTGAGCTTCTTGTAATCCTGAAACAGCGGCCACACCATACGTGCGCCACCATGCATACATACTGAGGCTTGGTCTTTGCCAACTTTACCGAACACGACGAGAATCTCGTCCGATGCACAGCGCTTGTATCTAGTTACCAGCATCATGAAACCGAATGCCACGACGAGTAGTACGCCGAATATTATCAATGTCAACCATAGTGTGCTTTCTGCCATTTTTCCACCTCATTCTTCTTCTGTCAATTCTTCAACAATCAATGTTGATCCAATGGCATCCACCACCTCGATGAAGGTACCAGTTGGAATCAGAATACTCTTGTCTTTGGCTCGTGCCGCCATGGTCCGCAAGGAGCCTTTCACTCCGACCTGGACCTCGCCAGTCTCGTTCGGCTTGATGCGTGAATACACCTGCCCACGGGAACCGATGGCATCGCTAATCTGCATCGTGCCATCGACCTGAAGACCGTGAATCCCTTGCATCATGACCTTCATCGCATACAGCGAAGCGACGGATGCAAGACCACCAGCGAAGACGGCGAGAACCTGAGTATCTGTGGCTTTGATGGTGTACATCCCGACGAGTCCAAACATCATGGTTGCAGCCGAGAGCCCTTGTATGCTAAACAACTCAAAGGAAAGGTCGCTATCAATGCTGAAATCAGTGTCGAAAACGGTGTCTATCGCACCACCGACTATACCCCCGAAAAGCATCAATATCATCATGATGAGGAAAAAACCAGCACCGAGAATCGCACAGATGAGGAAGACTACCTCAATGGTCGTTGGAGCGGCGTCTCTAAGCAAATCCCACAATTCCATAATACAACCTAGACCACGCACAGGAGCATCACTTATTGACATTATCCCGACGCATACCTTCATTCATGAGTTGCTTCAACTTGTACTTCTCATATGCAATGACTGAAGCAATCGAGAAGCCTGCTAGAATCGCTGCCGCTATTGTAGGGACTCCAGCAGCCCAGAGCAACAGAAAAACCCAGAGCGGAACGAGCAACATCAGTGCGCGCTTCAGAAATGGCCAGAATCCATCTAGCAATTCATCTGAGGGGTTATCCATCATTTTCGGCCCTCAGGGGAGGATGATTGACCCGGTGATTATAGCAAAAATCCACAGAGCAATGCCCATCCAAGCGCCCTTGCCCTGCTTTGCCATTTCCTCTGGATGAACCTCCTTATTGATCACCTTCATTGGGTTAAGGAGCAATTCTCGCTGTTCCTGTCTGAAAATAGTGATGCCAAGAATCAGGCAGGCTGCAGCACTGGACCCAAACAGCGTTGTTACTGCTACGCTGACATCCTCCATCAACTTGAATGAAAGCCAAAGTTGCGTGGCTGACAACATGAACCACATCATTGAGCCCCGGTCACCTACCGCCATGTCCTAATGCAAAGATATGCACCACTTGAGGGTTCTCATTCATCTCGCCGTTGGCGTAATGCCTCAACTGCGACAATCGCCATCGGCGCTTGCAGATTGTAGGAGGGTGTGAAACCGGCCATCGGGATTCGGATGACAGAATCACATGCCTCAAGAACTTCTGTTGGAATGCCTTCGTTCTCGCCCCCGATGATGAGCAGCAAATCTCCAGTTAGGTCGCAATCCCACGGCTCGACATCTCCAACATCCTCGATGCCGACAACGCTCATTCCCGCTTGTTTTGCTTGAGCGACGGCATCGAGCGGGGGGCCGCACCAGATGACTGGCAGAAAGCGGTGTGTGCGCATGGCGGCGCGAACTGCTTGATGGCGGTCCGAATTACTCCAATCCCCAGCGACCAAGATGGCGTCAGCGCCACTTACCTCCGCCATTCGGATGCAATATCCGACATTACTCGAATACTGAGCTCCAGCCAGCATCCAAACCAATCCGCCTCGAGCGAGGACTTGCGATAAATCTCCGGTCGGGTCTCGACCCACCAGCGCGAGCGCGAGCGGAGGTGCGGACCCAGGGATGGTGCCGATGGCCATCCGCCAAAGGTCCGAATCAGAGCCATAGGTGATTTCCACTCCCATTTCCTCACATCGGGATAGAAGTGCGTCGAGTCGGTCATCACTTACTTCCTTCTGAGCCAATACCAACTCGACAGTGTCGCCACCGTCCTGCATGGTATCGAGAGCGGCACTAACCGCATCAATTCCGCAACGTTGCAACGACATCATCTCACGCCTTGATGCCGACTATCTTGACCATTATTCTCTTGCGACGCATCCCATCAAACTCTGCGTAGTGAATCTGCTCCCAAGGCCCTAGATGCAACCTGCCATCAGTAATCGCCATCGACACCTGATGGCCGAGCAACTGTCGCTTGAGGTGAGCGTCCCCATTGTCCTCTCCAGTTCGGTGGTGACGGTATTCTTCGCCTTGTTTTCCATCGACTCCGAATGCTGGCGCAATCTTCTCCAGCCAATCCATGATGTCGGCGTGCAGACCGTACTCAAGGTCATTGACATAGACACACGCGGTGATGTGCATCGGATTGACCAACACGATTCCGTCAGTTACTCCGCTTTCACGGATGACGCTCTCTACTTGCTCGGTGATGCAAGTGATGGAATAGCGCTCATGAGTATTCATCCAGATTTCGTCGGTATAGGTGACTGCTTGCCCTGCGACTTCTACGCCCATGCAAGCCGGTTACCACTCGGGCATATTGGCTTGATGCTGAGTCAGACTGCAAGCGTAGAAGCATTCACTCATCATCATTGGATGGGATTGCGCCCAGCCTTTCTGCGGCCTTCGCATAATACACCGTCTTCAACTCAAGATACTGGTCCATATCCCTGTGGTACGCCAATTTCTCCTTGGCATATACTTCACCTTCACGGGCCTCCCTGTCGAACTTGATGACAGCGATTGTGCAAATGACGCACAGTATGTACAAGGGCAGTAGAAGGGTCATGCCGTGGGCCTCCAAGTCCCCGGTATATTTGACGTTCTCAATCCTAATGTTGAGAGCCATGACGATATGCGTGCCTATGGTGAATGGCCAAATGAATAGGGAAATTCCCAAGAATAGCCACTCGTATAGAGAATAACTCCTA
>CAUZSM010000123.1:0-5077 GCA_963582685.1 Candidatus Thalassarchaeaceae archaeon
AGCTGGCAGGGTCATCGGAACAGTCACTGCATACGCAGACTCTACAGAGTGAAACTAACAATAGTCCAAATGACTTGGGAGACAACTAAATTCCTGATATTGTCTGAATCTGGGACAAATATTTGCACGGGACCATGTGACGTGGACATTTACATTACGTACAGGTCAAACCAAGTTGTAGGAGACAGTAGTGTCGCCATCGCTTGAACGCAGTTCTGAAGATAGGGGACTGCCCCGCAGGGGTCGTGACCGGAGACGATGAGCGGTCTGCTCCCGCATTGAGCCAAGACGAGAAAGCGCGATATGCACGTCATCTCACTCTGCCGCAAGTCGGAGATTCTGGGCAGCGCCGACTGAAGGATGCAAGCGTTTTCTGCGTCGGCGCAGGCGGCCTTGGCTCTCCAGCACTGCTGTATCTTGCCGCTGCCGGCATCGGTAAAATCACCATCATTGACGATGATACAATTGAACGTTCAAACCTGCAACGCCAGATTCTGCACGCCGACGCTTCTGTCGGCGAAAGCAAGGCAGCAAGCGCAGCATCCCGGTTGGCAGAACTCAATCCTGAGGTTGAGGTGATAACGCATGGCGAACGACTGACCAGCGCTAATGCGCTTGAATTACTGCGAGGTCACGATGTGGTGATTGATGGAACCGACAACATCCCTACTCGTTACCTAATCAACGACGCCTGCGAAATACTCGGTATTCCTTGGGTGTACGGCAGCATCTTCCGCTTTGAGGGACAGGTCACAGTGTTCAACCACGATGGTGGACCAACCTATCGCGACCTATTCCCAAACCCACCTCCACCCGAAGTTATTCCATCTTGTGAGGAAGGAGGAGTTCTTGGTATACTTCCTGGTGTAATCGGTAGTATTCAAGCGACTGAAGCGTTGAAAATCATTCTTGGACTAGGCGACTTGCTGAGTGGTCGCTTGCTGGTTTATGATGCATTGGAAATGTCATTTCGTGACCTCACTTTTGCCGCGACTACAGGCAGAGAACCAGTCACCGAGTTGATCGACTACGAAGGCTTCTGTGCGGGTGCAGCAGCAGAAGGCTCACTCGCTGCTTTGGGAAATAGTGCAGGAGGGGCGTTTCCATTTGGTGAAATCGGGCCTGCGGACTATCTGAAACGCAGGGAGCAGGGCTGGAATCCTATTCTACTCGACGTTCGCAACGACATCGAGGCAGATATTGTGACCTTACCCGAAACTGAAGGGTTGATTCCACATGAGGAAATCTTACTCGCAACCGCCTCACTTCCACGCGACCGGGACATCGTTTTCTATTGTCGAACCGGAGGCCGGTCTGCGGCCGCAGCATGGGCGCTTGGACAATCAGGATTCGAATGGAAGCGACTATGGAATCTTGCTGGTGGCATCCATGCTTGGTCCGATGAAGTAGACCCAGCGGTACCGAAATACTGAGCCGCCCCCTATGGGGTCGGCTCTGCAATAACTGCCGTTGAACCTCATAATGAGTGGTGAAGGTTGAAAGTCAGTGCTCGCCGGCCACCGCCTGATACAATGGCATCAGTCATCGTCGCCGACGAGAATGAAGGCCGGCGGAATCTGCTCGCTGGCACCATTGAGCGTGAAGGATATCAAGTCACCAGAACTGGGACTCTTAGGCAATGCGAAGGGACTGCACTAGCAACTATGCCTGACGTTGTTTTGATTGAAGGCGAGTGGCAAACAGGTGATGCGATTGATGCTGCCAGCAGATTATCCAGTGACCCTGAGTTTGACCTCAAGTGCCGCATTATGGTGCTGTCGTCCCAAAGTGGTGAGGATTATCTTGTCAGCGCGACCAAGGCAGGAGTATCTGAGGTTCTATCCAAACCGGTTGACATGAACAAACTTCTCGTTCAGTTGGACAAGCATGCAAAGAAGATGTTCGTACCTCCTCCCGCCGATATCAAAACTGGGTCCGGGACCGGATTCTTCGATGTCAGCATCACTCCGGGAGACCCATCGTGGTCCCTGCCGATTCTACGCGACCTTCTCGGAGAGGATTCCATCAATTCGGAGTTCGTCAGTGGACTGCTGTCTCGAGTCAAGGAGGAGGAAGGGATTGACATCGAGATTGACAGCGAAGTCATGGAAAAAGTCCTCCGCGCTGCATTCGATGAGCTGATTCTCGGCGCGGAGGTCGAAATCGAACTCGGTGATGATGATGAACTCATCTTCGACGAAGACGAGGAGCTGACTGATGAGCAGAAAGATGAGCGGCGGAAGGAGCACAGAAAGTCCCGCCGCACAGAGATGCGCAGCCGCCTTGTCGAGGCGATGGAAAATCAAGCAGAGGAAATTCAACAGAAACTTGAGGTAGACCTTGAGAAATTGACTGAACCCCCGGAAAAAGTCGCCATTCTCACCCCTGAAACCGGACTAGTTCACATCGACCCGAATGCGTTGGAGATGACCAGACTGACTCTCGAGGTTGTCCGAGACCTGCTATGGGAAATGGGACTGTCAGTCCGAGAGAATCTAGCGATGTACTCCACACAGGTTGAGGATGCCACACAGATGCTTGAGGACGCTCTAGCATCATTGCCCGAACAACAGCAGGCCGACGACGCGGAAGCGGGCGGTGAGGACAACTCGGATGCGGACGACGCTGCAGGCAGTGATAGCGAGGAGTGAGTGCACATGGCTGCTGACTCAATTCAACTTCCGTTATTACCACCGGTCCCGAGAGACCTCGCCGTAGGTCTGCACGCCGAGGAACTTCGCAGAATGCGACGTGAACAGCCGAGGCTGTACTTCTGGCGAGCCGGACTAGGACTGCTTTTCCTCGCCATCTGCGCCGCTGCTGGCTTGTTTCTTTTCCAGAATACCGAAACGGTACAGGGTTGGATCGATGATGCTGGAACATCGGGGCCGTGGATTTACCTCGGAGTACTGGTGTTCGCCACCGTCTTGATGATGCCAACACCGATGTTGAAGATACTGTGTGGTGCTCTGTTCCCAAGCATTTGGCTTGCCGCGGCGATTAACTTCGCTTCGGCAATAATCGGTGGCTTGCTGGCTTTCTTACTAGGCAGATGGATGTTCAGGAAAGCAGTCAAAACGGCAATAGAAAATGACCCGAGAGCGAAGAAGATTCACGCGGCTCTGGGGGAAGAAAGCCTGCGGCTATCCATGCTGGTCCGGCTATCGCCAATGATTCCCGACGAATGGGTGAATTACATTCTGTCAGCAGGTCCAGTCTCGACCAAAACTTTCGTCACAAGTTGCAGTGTCAGTGTCATCTTCTCAATCATCTATGCATGGTATGGATCCATCCTCGGAGACCTTGCTCTTTCAGGAACTGGAATTCGCACGCTGAATGATGACCCACTTACCATAGCAATGACACTTATAGGCATCATTGCAACTGTTATTGCTACTGCAATCATCTCCAAAGTGTCGTTAGATTCGATGCAGGATATCATTGGAAATGGAGACGATGAGGAGTAGATTTCGCTCATTTTCCCGGCGTCCTGAGGGCGCCGTTCTCTCCGCATCGTTTGTAGGCCGGACTCAGTTGAGCAAAGCCGAGGAAGATGAGTCAGGACGACCTGCCCCCGATCTGGGGCGCTGATTGGCGGCCACGCGCTCACCTCGATTTCGTTGAGGATATTCAGCCTGCAGATGCCAGAACAGAGTTGCTACGATTCATCGCAGAGAGGCACGATGGGCATCTGCGGCTCATCGGTTGGCTTTGGGATGAGGAGGCCGCAGAATTCGAAAGCGGATGGGATGGCCCTACATTCCATCTATTCAGTGAGGCACTGGTCCAGCGCATCGAGGCCAACCTATCCCAGCGCAATGAGGAGGAAGGCATCTCTGACATCTCCGCCGCCGAGATTTTTCCGCGCCGCCATGGAGGACTACACCTATCTCGCAGAACCACGCGATTGCTAATCGACCTCAGGCTCGCGCTGCGAAGAATGGCCCACTCAGCAACAATTAGTGTTGACCAACGTATGCTATGGCAACGATGGATGACGAGGACAAGAGCACTCGATACTCACCTGAAAGACCTGTTCGCCAATGGCCTTGACACACCTGATGGCAGCAAATTCGGCGGCAAGGGTTTCCGCAGCACCTGGCAGGAAGCGATAGTCGCCTGCGCCACCGCTCTCAATCTTGCCAGTGAAGCAGCTGATGGAGCACGACACAGGGCCGACGTCGTCGCCCCGATGATTCGTGATGTCGGTTTGGCATTGGCAATGGGTCAGACGCCTACCGCAATATTTGCCGCTCAAATGGGAAAATCCGGTTCCTACATGGATGGTGGGCATGAGGGCGCAGGCGGCAGGGACTTGCACATCGGTGATCTCAGTCTCGGTATACTGCCTCCAACCGCACCTCTACCAATCGCCAGCGCTACAACCACGGGAATCGCATTGGCCAGCAAGAGACTGGGCATGGACAGATTCCAACTGGCACCGGTCGGAGAAGGATGCAGCAGTAGTGGAGAGTTCTGGGAAGCGATGAACTTCGGAGGGGCGAGAGGATTGCCCATCTGCTTCATGATTCAGAATAACCAGATCGCACTCGACACCTTCACCACCAGCCAGTCTGGGGCTGAAACCTGGGGTGATAAGGGAGCAGCGATGGGGACACCTGCGTGGACCATCGACGGCTCAGACCCGGCACTATTCCACACTTCGGTCATGGTTGCCCGCGAGTTCGCGCTTGAAGGCGGAGGGCCTACTCTAATTCATGTAGAAACCATGCGAGGCTGTGGCCACGCCCATCACCACGACGACCTATATATCGGTGCACCAAGCGGTAACCCCCCGGGTTATATTGACCGAGACCTGCAAGAATATTGGCGGGCTAAGGATCCGATTCCACAACATCGAGACATGCTCAAACGGATGGGAGTGGCTGAGACTGCACTTACCACGATGGAGGATGAGGAGCAAAACTTCGTCGATGCAGGTCGCGCCGAGATGGAGGCAATGGCTTGGCCAGAGGCGGCTACGGTCACCGCAGGAATCACCAGTATTCACGATGCTGATACTCACGATGCTCAACTCACGCGTATTCAAAACTCGGGCGCACAAGCCGGCGATGAA
>CAUZSM010000124.1:0-5077 GCA_963582685.1 Candidatus Thalassarchaeaceae archaeon
TAATGAATTCGTTGGCGGCATGGGGTACGACATCACCCGATTGCACGCATGTCTCGCTTCTGGAACTGTAGACGGTGAAGATGTGCAAGGAAGTGCTTACTTTCAGAAGGTCACAGTGCAAGCGCCGAGTGTTCCTTGGTTCTGGGGCTTCTTGCATTTCAGCGATGGAACCTATCTTGATTGGTTCATTCCGCATGCTTCATTTTCAATGTCAGCTAGGGATAATCGCGCATGGAAACTCCGCGACATTTCGCGGCTGCCGATGCGCGAAGCAGGATTACTTCACGATGAGAAGCGAGGACGCAGCGAGCGCTTTGCTCGCTGTGAAGTAGAGTTAATCCAGCCGGAGGGAGATGAATGTGAGTACGATTCCGACGGCACTCCCTTACCAATATTCCACGTGCGTGTATGGAACGGCAGAACCCAGGTCTCTCTCCGCGCTCGCGCGGTCTCACGTGCGCATTGGACCTTTGACCAACCGACTAGAGGCGGTCTTGTATCGCACTTGACCTACAACGAGTACCCGTTGCAGGTCGAGGCTGTCAGCATCTTGGATGAGAAGGGTGTTCGGACGCTGGATGACTTCGAATGGGTGCATGGGAATGCAGAACATTCTTGGGGATTCCTGCATTGAGGGCTATGTGGGCAGTCAGTCCATAGCATCAAATATGGCCGATTATGAACCAGCAGTACCGAGGTGAAGTGATGTCAGACTCAGAACTCGTCGAGAGTATGAAGGCTCGAATAAACCCCGAAAAAATTCATGAAAAAATACAGATGACAACTTACGAGAAGGCGATTTACTTCTGTAGGCCAACAATATTCTCCATGTCTGGGAAGTATTTGCTCGCTATCTTGGTATTGATTACCCACCTTTTGTTCTGGTGGGCAAATGCCATCGAGCATGATTCTTCAGAATCCAGCGGTTACGTCGACATCCTGATTCGGCTTATCGATGCACTTGGGATGTTGGGATTCGTCCTCATCATGTTGACAGTAACTTGGATGAATAGGTTCCTCAATGGCTCTACAAGTGGACGGTGGTATACCTTCTCGCTGCTGATTGTATCCGTGACACCAATTTTGTTCGTCTTAGATTCAATCATTGTTTGGATTGATGGAGCAATTGTCAGTGTCTTCAATCAGGGTAGGGAAGGAATCAGTGGCATTCTGCCGGGTTGGAACGACTGGTGGTATCTTGTCCTCGGAGTTGGCTACTTCGTGTTTCTAATGGTGCTTACAGTAGTCTATAGGCGCTCATTCTCTTATGCGATTAGTGACAGAACGGTCTACTTGAAGAAGGACTTCTTGCTATGGCACACAGAGCACAATATCCCTCTACTTGACATTGATAATTTGAAGGTGAACCGTACCCCCCTTGGTCGTATTCTTGGCTATGGAACCGTCAACATGCTAACGGGCTCTGGTTATGGTATCAAGCATGAGAGCGCTAGTGTATCTACTGGTGCTGCTGGAGAAGCAGCATCGGCCGTGACCGAGGAAATGGGTTTCCTTCGCCGTATCTTTCGGGTGCTGATTGTCGTCATCAGCCTTCAGAGGACCCGATCTACAATGAATGATGATGAGCCTGAGGACTGCTTGTTTGGAGTCAGCCGGCCGATGCGGGTGTATCGATTGGTCAACGAGTTGAAGGAAGGAATACGCGTACGTAGCACCCACAGTCAACATGACCTTGGAGGGTCAAATATCACCCCAGAGGAATCCGAAGCAGCGATTCAGCCCGAGACGGAGGCTGCTAGTGATGATGCTGACGACGAGGAAGATTTGGATGATATCCTCGCCGATCTTGACTAATTCCGTACCCTAACTAGCGGGCCACTCCCCCGTTTGATTCATATCCGGTCGGCACCCGCATCGACGTGAGGGATAGTATGTCAGACGAAACGATGCAGCAGGCTGCTCAGTGTATGGGGCAGGGTGATTTCCTCGGAGCCATGGCTGTTTTTGAAGAATTGATGGAGAAGGAACCGGAGAATTCTGTCGGTCATTATGGCTGGGCAGAGGCTGCATTCATGGAACACACCGAGAACATGAATGATGATGTGAACCCGGGCCTGATTCGGAAGCGCTACACCGATGCGATGAATTTAGACCCCGACAATCTTGAGATTGTCGCATCTTTCGCCTCGTTTTGCCTCGACTGCAAACGGATTCCTGCCGCTGTCAAAGAATACACCAAACTACTGGAAATGGCTGATGCGCAGGAAGTCGAAGTCAACGATATGCTGTATGAGGCGGCTCGTCAATTGGTTGATGTCATCGAGATGCAAACTAACGGTGACCGCTCAAATCCATTGGCTCTCAAATATCTCAAGACCGCACTGGAGTGGTCGGTAATGGGGCTTGGATTCGTCTCCAACGCAGCGGCAGCGGAACTCCTTATGGATGAATGAGGGGGGCGCCAACATGGCGACTGCACGCATCGCTGTTTCGGTCGGCTATATCGGTCAGGGTTTTTCCGGTAGTCAATACCAACCGGACAGGCATACTGTACAGGGTGTCATCGAGGATATTCTAACCCAACTCGGCTGGGCTAATGGAGAAGGACATGCCATGACCATGTCGAGCAGAACGGATGCAGGGGTCAGTGCGCTGGCCAACGTAGGCAGTTTTGATATGGATCGCAGTATTTGGTTGAGTGCCGGCTCGCGAGGTGTACTTCTGGCCCTGAACGACCAGATGCCGGATAACTGTGTAGTTACCAAAGCCGTGGAAATCAAGCCCGATTCCAACATCACCGATGCGAGTAGCAGAACCTATCTGTATCGCTTGCAGGCATTGGAAGGATGGCCAAAAGATGTTACAATCAAATCGATGACTGGTTGGTGCTCATTGTTTGAAGGAACTCACGATTTCAATAATTTCAGTCGTTTTGTCGATGGTCGCCCAACAGAAAGGACTGTGCTCAGTTGCCAGCCATGGGTGGACCCAACTGGAGTGATTCTCGGATTCCGAATCGAGGGAGTCTCATTCGTGTGGAATCAGGTACGAAGAATTGCTTCTGCTATCCAAGCAATGGCAGCGGGGAAGATTACTCCGGAGCAGGTCGAGGCAGCACTCAAACACGTGGATGTGCCAGCTGACTTCGGACTGGCTCCAGCAGACTGGTTGGTACTTTGGTCTGTGGGGCACGCCGACATCACAGATTCTGTTTGGATGGAGTCACCATCGATTCATGTCGGTAGTGAAGTGACTCCTCGAGGTCGCGCCTACAGATTGTGGTCGGCTCGAGTTCGGCGTGAACAGGAAGCGATGTTACTGGCGGAGTGGCTTGACAGCGTCATTCTGTGAGTATCAAGTCCACAGTATCGCCATCAACGATACCAAGCGTCTCACGTAGGAAGTAGGTTGCAATCACCTCAACCACATCGACGTGCCGTGTGAGGTCGGGAATCAATATCGCACAAGATAACGGCTCTTCGCCGTCAGCAGTGCTGATTTCTGCTAGGAAGGCGGTAGCACCACCAAATGAACGTCCCTCACGATGGAATCCTCTAACCCGGTGCGAAATAATAGCAGTGGAATCAATCTTGGCTGCTTCAGCCTTCGCTGATTCATCCACTTCTGGCGTATCTAGTCCACAGATGGTTCGTAATGCGATGTAATTCGCTAGGTCCGCCCCATCGACCTCGACGTTGAGTGTACCCGGCCAAGCGGTAGCACCGAGAATTTTCTTGAACTGCTCTTGGTAGTGCTGTTGGGACATGAAGATGTGAGCGCGGCCGAGGCCACTACTAACCGCTCCAGCCAACTGCATGGTCCCCGCTCCCCTTCACTATTCAAACACCTTGCGCCGACATGGGTTTCTTCACAGGGGGAAAGTGGTACCCTGTTCTGCAACCTCCCAGCCTAATTCGGTCACTGCAGCATACTCCTCCGAGTTTTCATCGTGCAATGGATTACTGTGGTTCAGGTGGATGAATATGACTCGCGGATCACCTTCGCGCCGCTCGCCGAGCAGTTCGATGGTTTGAGAGACAGGAGGGTGGCCAATTGATGCTGCTCGTCCTCCTACCTCATCTCCGCTCCAGAAGGTGCCATCAATCAGTACCACGTCTACTCCCAATCGACTGAACCATTCTCGTGGATTGTCACAAGAGTGCAACTGCAGTGTCTCATCCCAAGTATCGTGGTCAGGTAGGAATAGCAGACTGGAATCATCTCCGCTGATGATGAATGCATGCGTGTCCGTGTGGTCATCACGGTGTGGGACGCGCAACGCCTCGACTGAGAATCCGAGGGTGTGGACGGTTTCTCCGGAATCGAATGTTGTTGGAATGAGATTGTTATCGGTGAGCAGCCGATTCAGTGTAGGTGTATTCCTGAGCAATTCGAGCATCGACTGCGAACAATACAGTTCGATGTCCTTCATACCCATTGCTTCACAGCCAAACAGTCCCAAGCCGTCGATGTGGCCTAGATGGCCGTGGGTAAGCCACAAACTTCGCAGCGATGACAGGTCGAGGCCATCGGTTTTACCCCATATCTGGTCTTGTCCTGCCAGAGCTCGACTTGCCTCGAATAGATGCCTTGTTCCGGTAGTATCGGTGAGTCCAAGCGCTACTGGATGCCTAACTCGCCTTGCTTCGCCTTTTTCAGTGCGACAGCAAGGTAGCATGCATCCCGGCTGAGGTACCCCACCATCCTGAGCAGTTCCAAGGATGGTGACGGCAACCCTCTCCGACGCGACCATGCATCTGTGAGTTCGCTCCGCCGCATCAACGATGCGGCGTGCGCCTGCGCAATCATCAACACCTTGACGACCTCTGCATACCCCATAGGGGAGGCTATGGCAAGACATCATGACTGGATGGAAGAGCGCTACCAGTCTCTAGTTGAATCCGGCTTGAACTGGGACCCTCCAACCCTTGAGGGTGCAAGCGAGGCTGTGAGCACAGTTGACGGTAAGCCCGTCATCATGCTGTCAGCGAATAATTACCTGAATCTCACCACTCACCCTCACGTCGTCTCTGCTATGGTCGAAGCGACCCAGAAGTATGGAGCCGGTAGCGGCTCGGTTCGGGCGATTAGTGGAACCATGGATATCCATTTGGAT
>CAUZSM010000125.1:0-5037 GCA_963582685.1 Candidatus Thalassarchaeaceae archaeon
GTTGTCTGCTTTCGCTTGACAACAATCACTGCAACACCTGTTCCCACTGCGATAAAGACCGCGAGCACTGCAAGTATCGTCCAAAGCCATCCGAAACCGCCTCCTCCACCCTCAAGCGCAGAACGCTGAGCAGTGGAGCAACCTACCTCATCAATCACAGAGCCTTCTGTGGTGTCTATACAGGCGTCGTCCTCATTGGAAATGCCGTCATCATCGTCGTCTTGTTGTTTCCATGAGCAGCCAAACTGGTCGATGACAGCCGCTTGCTCGGTTCCCGGACACATATCCATCCATGCAGGGATGTTGTCATCGTCATAATATTCCTCGAATCCGGGGAACACGACTACTCCTTCTGCACTTGAATCGGCATCACCGCCCCAACAGCCAAATTGGGCATCGAATGGGAACTGAGTGTGGAGGTGTCGAATTTCTTGCGATGAGGTGTCAAGACAAGCATCGTATCCTCCAGGTGGATCTAGAACGCCGTCTCCATCTCGATCTCGCTGAGTGAGGAAACCGCAACCGTACTCGTCAACCTGTTCACCAATGGGTGTTTGCAGGCACGCATCTTCATCGTCGAGTACATCGTCTTGGTCTGTATCGTCTGTGCAACCATCGTTGTTGATATCGAATCCTTCAGCAGCAGCGATCCCTCGACAATCATCTTCAGAATTGATGATGCCATCTCCATCGTCGTCACCCTGCGCATCTGAGCAGCCATCTTCATTCACCGGCTGACCGAGTGGTGTGCCAGCACAAAAGTCGTCATCATCCCAAATTCCATCATCGTCATCGTCGAGGTCCTCGGTCTCGTCTCTGCAACCGTCTCGGTCGACATCATTCAGCGGAGTGGAAATCCAACCGGTTTCTCCTTGTGGACAATTGTCGCCATCATCAGGAACCATGTCAGAGTCATCATCGATATCTTCGGCTCCAGCGTCTCGACAGCCATCCCCGTCTACATCGGTCCATTGATTGGATACCCAAGCAACGTCACCTGCCGGGCAGGCGTCATCATCGTCGAGTAGCCCATCTCCGTCATCATCGTCGTCCTCGTCGTAATCCCGGCAGCCATCGCCGTCGAGGTCGAGAACAGGAGTTGAATTCCAACCCGTCGCTCCAAGTTTGCACGAATCGACCTGGTCCACCACGCCGTCACCGTCGTCATCGTAATCCTCGTCGGTATCTCTACAGCCATCTCCATCGTGATCAAATGCAGAGTCGCTAGTCCAAAAAGGCGTCTCAAGCACACCCAATTGGCAGTTGTCAAGCACATCATCGATGCCATCACTGTCGTCGTCGGCGTCCTCATCTGAATCCTGACAGCCATCGGTGTCATGGTCGCTACTTGCGGATGAAGTCCAACTTCTATTGGAAGGATTACGGGGGCATGAATCAAAATCGTCGGCTATGCCATCGGAGTCGTCATCGTCGTCCTCGTCAATGTCGTGACAGCCATCGGTGTCGTAATCGGTTGCCAGAGTCGAGGACCAATTGTGCTTGGTCGAGAGGTCATCACACGAATCAACAACATCGTCGACGCCATCGCCGTCGTCATCGTCGTCCTCGTCAGAATCGCGACAACCGTCCCCGTCACGGTCCAGAGTCCAATCGGATTGGATCCAATTCACCGCCGGGCCTTCGCATTCGTCCCAGTAATCGTCATAACCATCACCGTCCATATCATCGTCGCAGACATCACCAATCTGGTCTCCGTCGATGTCTGACTGGTCTGTATTCGGAGTCAGTCGGCAATTATCGTCAAGGTCAGAAACGCCGTCAAGGTCGGTGTCAATCTCAAATGACCACGCGAACCCAGCGCCTTCATTATAGCTCAACGTGGAGAGATTTGCTGCACCGAAGTGCGACCCACATCCTCCTAACGTCGAGCCTCTGCAGTGAACACCGCCAGTCGTCACCCTGCCGGCAGTAACCCAAATTACCGCGTTGGCGACGTCATGATGCTCGCCACCCATGCGGTCGGCCCACTTCCAACTGCCATAGGTGTCCAATCCAGCAACGAAGGCCTCGTCTTTGGGTGCTCCACCAAGATACCACGGACCGAATGTGGCATTAGTCCAAAACTCGTTGTTATCGTTGAAAAATCCGCTGATTGCGACCTCACCATTGGGTCCGATACCGATGCCTCGAGTGCTCTGATAAGACAGTGGGTCGCCAGAACTCTTGCTAGCCCACGACCATGTTCCAGAAGTGCTGAGTTCTGCAATCCAGGCATTAGTTGCAGAATTATTGGCAGTAATGCTGGTCACAACAGTGGCTCCATTCCTGAACTGAGCCTGTCCGCTGAAGTGGCCACCTGCGTAGATGTTGCCATTACCAAAAGTGATGGCATATCCAAAAACTTCGTCGCCTTGTGCTGCACCGGGGACATCCCGAGTCCATTGGAAAGAACCCGCGGGGTTAACCTTGGAAACGAACGATGCGTAGGGCCTACCTGCCGTCACAATGTGATTGCCTGGCCAACTTGAAGGATTGTCGTTGTAGTGACCAATGATGTAGCCGTTATCCACATCGTCAATTGCAACAGCGGTTAGGTTGTCGTTTGAGTTCCCACCCCACGCCTCAGCCCAACTGATTGCGCCGGTGTTGTCAACCATGACTAGGAACATGTCTTGGCCGCCCTGAGTGTTGTGCTGGGTTCCGGCGAGAATCGTGGTACCCCAGAAAGTTCCAGCAACGTAGATGTCGCCGGCACTGGTAACAGCACAATCGTTGGCGATATCGTGGTTGCTGCCTCCAAAATTGGTAGCCATATCCCAACTGGCTGCACTGGTGTCATATCGTGCGACAAATCCATCGAAATACGCGCCGCCGGTCATCAGGGTCTCATTGCCGAAATCAATTGAATCGTATATCCATCCACATACCCACACGTCGTTGTTATCGTCGATTTCCATTCCAGTGATATGTGCTCCTCCAAACGAGGAGGAGCCGCGAGAAGAAGTCACTACGGAGCCCCACATGCCAAATTGGTCAATCTTCGCGAAGAAAGCGGTCCTCTCGGACCTGACAGTAGGGTTGTTACCCCCCAGCAAAATGTCGCCGCGGTAGGAGCCAGCGACGTAGATTGCACCATTACCGATATGCTCGATATCTGAGATTACAACTGAATTGGTATCGCCCGGGCCATTATTTGCTGCCGGGTTGGCAGTTCCCTGTACTGCCCAAGTGGTCACACCCCTTGCTCCAGTCGCTTTCAGGGTCTGTTGCTGGGCTTCAGTGAGTTCGGTTCCAAACGGTCCTGAATCGGGGTTCGAGTCATTATTGTCGCTCTCATCTGCAAAACTGATTGTAGCGGACCAAGTCGCAGCCAACAGCAGCATGATGATAATCGTCGATTGCAGATTACGCCTGCATTCTGACGCGAGCATAGAACGCCCTCCATGATTTCTCATTTCAAGGTGCGGTTTAATTGGCCTGAACGTGCTATCGGCCCAATCACAAGAAGGGAGTGCGCACAATCTCTGCTCTAACCATCTTGCGAGGGTTAGGTGCGATGAGAACTTCATCGGCGATATTGACACCCTCAAGATAGCCGATGCCGATGCCGACCTTGCCCAGACTTGGCGAAGGCCCACCGCTGGTGATGATGCCGACCTGCACAGGTTCTCCACCCTCCACTTCGCGGTATACAGGGTGTCCGGGACGAGGGAATGGCCCCTTCTCCAGATAACGCACTCCGAGCCATCGCGCACCCTCACCCTCGTCGTGGGCGTCCATGGTTGCTTCAACTGCTGAGCGCCCGATGAAATCGTGGTCCATGCTCAATCCGAATGGAACGTAGGTCTCAGCGGTGTTGCGAGCGAGGAATGAAGCAGGTACATCACCATCTTCACCTTCAGCGAGCGGAGGCCATAGGAAATCTTGGCCGGACAGCAAGAATCCCTTCTCAAGGCGCAAAGTATCGCGTGCACCTAGTCCAACCGGGCAGATGCCGTGAGTTGCGCCTTTGTCGAGCAGAGCATCCCAGAGGGTGTTTACCTGTTGATTGGAGACAAAAATCTCGAAACCGCGCTCCCCGGTATATCCGGTTCCCTGCACCCATCCTGTGATGCCGAAGGCATTGGAGCGAATTGCCTGACCTCGGAAATGCCTGACTACATTTTCATCCCCGAGAGTGTCAGCGAGAATCGCCGGCGATGCTGGACCCTGCAATGCAAGGATGCAGGTGTCATCTGAGAGATTTTCCAAGCGAATGGAGCCGTCACTCGGCAGGTTTCCGGAAAGCCAATCCCCAATTGTGTCAATCATGCTGGCATTGGGAACGCCAAGGATGCATAGAGAATCATCACCCGCTGTGTTTGACCAGTCTTCACACCCAGTCGCACGAATCTCATCAGCGGTACATACTGCGAAAATCATGTCATCGATGATTTGACCTTCTTCATCGAGGAAATGCGTGTATGCACAGCGGCCCGCGCTGATGTTGGTCACTCTTTGAGTCGCCACGCCTTCAAGCCATTCTCGCACACCTTCACCAGAAATGCGGAAGAATCCCATGTGGGAAACATCGAACAGACCGGCGTTGGCCCGACAATTGAGGTGCTCCTCCATCATCGAGGTGTACCAAATAGGCAACTCCACGCCATGAAAGTCGACAATAGTGCCGCCTAGTTCCACATGCGAATCGTACAGAGGGGTTCGCATCGGCTCACCTCCACCCATCGTATCCCTCGCCTCGGCGAGCCGCATTCGGTGTTTGAGCGTGGCGCATCAAGACCCTGAGTGAAAATATGCGCTAACGATGAGGCTAAGAGTGGAGGCAAGTATCCCGCTGCGTGACCAAGGGATTCCGCGAGAAGGCGACACCGGGGCTGGTTCCGGATTTAGCAGCAGGTCCAGCCCATGACCGACCACAAACGAAGGGTGTGAAGTTACAGGTTATCGACGAACTGTGTGTTGGGTGTGCATACTGTAAAATGTCGTGTCAGGACGATGCTTTGATCGTCGAAGGAATTTGCGAAGTTCTCCTCGATAACTGCACGGATTGCCTCCGTTGTTTGCTTTGGTGTCCCA
>CAUZSM010000126.1:0-5015 GCA_963582685.1 Candidatus Thalassarchaeaceae archaeon
GGCGGTCCAATCTACGGCTTGTTCGCCTGCAGTGAAGCGTATCTGCGACAGATGCCGGGCCGAATTGTAGGCAAAACCCGTGATTCAGCTGGCAAACCGGCATTCACTCTGACCCTCTCGACCAGAGAGCAACATATTCGCCGTCATCGAGCGACCAGCAACATCTGCTCAAATGAGACGCTGATTGCGCTGATGGGGGCGATGCACATGGCGATGCTCGGCCCGGGTGGAATACAGGACCTTGCTGTCCGAAATGCCGCTGCCTGTGAAGCGACCAAGTGCGCTTTGACTGATGTCGATGGAATCTCACTGGTTCACGATGCATCCCACTACAATGAGTTCGCAATTCAAGTTCCAGGTACCGCCGCAGACTGCCTCGCTCACTTGGACGAGGAATGGGACTTGACCGGCGGCTTTGATCTTGGAGAATGGTTTGATGGAATGGACAACTGCCTGTTGGTTTGTGCAACAGACCAGATTGATGCGGAGGATATCACCGAACTTGCCACCGGTCTTGCATCTTGGTGCAAGGAGGTGGGCGCATGAGCGACCTATTCGCCTTCAAGGGCTCCCCCTCTGCTGGTTATGCTCAGCCAGCACCGTTGATCTCGGCTGACGAGGTGCTGGCTTCTGTCCCTTCTTCTCTAAAGCGAGCCTCTCCACCGGGTTGGCCCACCGCTAGTGAGCCTGAATTGGTACGGCATTACACTTGGTTATCCACTCGTAGCTATGGGATTGACACGGGTTTCTATCCTCTTGGCTCTTGCACGATGAAACACAACCCGCGGGTCAACGAACGCATCGTTTTGCTACCGGGCATGAATGACATTCACCCGCTTGCACCTGAACACCATCTGCAGGGTTTGATGGCTATCTTCCACGAGATGCAGGAGATGCTTGCCCATTGTGCCGGAATGGATGCAGTTACCCTGCAACCTGTCGCTGGTGCGCAGGGAGAATTCACTGCCATGCGCTGTATTCAAGAATACCACAAGCAAAAGGGCGAGAGTGGCAGGAACAAGGTGATTGTGCCCGATTCTGCTCACGGAACCAATCCAGCCAGTGCGGTAATGTGTGGCTACTCAATCATCGAAATACCGAGTGGCGACGATGGCCGTTTGGATCTTGATGCGCTGCGAGCGGTGGTTGGCGAAGACACCGCTGCAATGATGATTACCAATCCGAGTACCTTGGGATTGTTCGAGCCGGAAATTGCCGCGGCGGCAGAAATCGTCCACGACGCTGGCGGTCAGATGTACTACGACGGCGCTAACTTCAACGCCATCCTCGGCAAGACCTCTCCCGGTCTAATGGGCTTCGATGCTGTCCATTACAACCTGCACAAGACCTTCAGCCAACCGCATGGAGGTGGAGGTCCCGGCTCGGGCCCGATAGGTGTCAAGTCTCATCTGGCTGACTATTTGCCGGCACCAATGGTTGAGGCAGTGGAGGAGGAGGATGGAGCGGTCAGATTTGCTTGGTTTAACCCATCCAAAACCATTGGCAAGGTTCAGCAATGGCACGGAAACGCCGCCGCAGTCGTCCGTTCTTGGGCTTTTTACCGCCGTTATGGTCGCGAATTGGAAAAGATGAGCGAGCATGCAGTTCTGAACGCGAATTATCTGCGCTATCGCATCATGAACCCAAGTCCTGAACAGGCTGCCGGCATCCACGCGATGCCTGTTGATGGAGCGCCTGCTGATGTCGTTAAACACGAATTCACCCTGTCGATGAACCCACTCAAGGATGCAACTGGTGTGACGGGCAAGGATGTCGCCAAGCGCCTGCTCGACTACGGCTACATGGCGCCGACTCTCTATTTCCCGATGATTGTTCCAGAGTGCCTGATGTTTGAGCCGACAGAAACCGAATCTAAGGAAGCCATCGACGCCTTTGCCGATGATTTCCTACGCATCTTGGCTGAGGATGCAGAACTTGTCACTTCAGCCCCGCATGAAACTCCGGTTGGCCGAGTTGATGAGGTTTGGGCGGCGCGGAATCTGATACTGCGTCATCCTGGTAGTAAGGAGAAGTGATAAGTTGGCTGAAGCCAAACCCGAGATTCTACTTGGCGAGGAAGGTTGGTTTGGTCCGGGCCCTGCACCAATCCACCTTGAGTATGAGCGCAGTGCACCGGATGCATGGAGTGATGCTGGGTGGCAGCGACAACGGTTGCAGCCGGCACTCTCAGGATTGCTATTCCCCGCTGCATGGTCGCTGATGCTGCTATTCGCTGGTTCACTGCCGATGATTATCAAGCCGTGGCCGGCTGCTCCGCCAGCATATCTGATGGCGATATGGATGTCTTCTCTCCCTTTGCTGTGGGCAGGTGGCCTGCGGGCAGCGAATTCACAGGTGGAAGGTTCACCGGGCAAGATGCTTGCTTGGTTGGTACTGCGTATCGACACCGTACTTTGGATTCTGATTGTGCTAGTCGGTGAAGCCAGCGCCGGTGATGGACCGGTGGTGGTTGCATTGGTTCTGGCAGTGATGGTTTGGACTATCCAAATGGTCAGAATCGCCACTTTGTTGGCTTGGCCTGCCGGGCGTTGGCTGCTACCGATTGCACACGTGGACATCGGACTTGAGAAGTTGGGAAGTGATTGGCACGTGGAATCGCGCCGATGGGCACGCCGACCACTCGCACGTCGTAGGTTGCATGTCGATGTGACCGGGGGTGCTCCAATCGATGTGGTGTTATTTGGAGTTCAAAATGAAGGCGTGGACTTCCTCGCTGTGCATACTGTCCACCCATCAGGCAGAATTCTTGATCCATTCGTCTCCACTCCAGCCGGCCCTGCTTGCCCGTTTCCTAGCCTAGGACCAGTGGTATCTGATGTGCCGGCTGACCTTGCATTGGAGGGCGCGATGATTGAGCCACCGCTGGCTCCAGTTGCGGCGCCGTGGCCTGATTCAATGGATGTCATCCCACCATCCGATGAGTCGGAATGACTCATTCCCACTCGATGGTGCCCGGTGGCTTGTGGGTAATATCGTAAACGACTCTATTCACGTCGCCCTTCAATGAATTAGTGATTCTAATACTGATTTTTTCCAGTACGTCGTGAGGAACCTGTGAGTAGCGGGCAGACATACCATCGAAGCTCTGCACCGCGCGAACAGCCACGGTTTCGCCATGCACTCGCACATCACCATGAACTCCAACGCTGCGAACTGGCAATAGGGCTGCGAAGTACTGCCAAGGAATCTCCATCTTGCCCTCAGCCGCAGCAGCCTCCAACTCTTCTTCGACGATGGCACAGGCTTCGCGGCAGACTGCGACTCGGTGAGGGCTCAATTCACCAAGAACTCTGACAGCAAGACCTGGGCCGGGGAAGGGTTGGCGCTCACTGCTATCAATCTTCAACTCCCTCGCCATTTCGCGAATTTCGTCCTTGTAGAAATCACGTAGAGGTTCAACGATGGTCAGATCGACATCTTCGGGCAATCCACCAACATTGTGGTGTGATTTGATGACTTCACGCTCACCACCCCCTGATTCAATCCAATCTGGGGCAATTGTGCCTTGAACGAGGTACTTTGCTCCACATTCGCGCTGTTCCTCTTCGAAAACGCGGATGAATTGTTCACCGATGACCTTGCGCTTGGCCTCGGGTTCAGTAACTCCCTCGAGGTGCTTGAAGAAGCGCTCGGATGCGTGGACTACCTTCAGATTCAATCCAAGGTCGGCCAGCATTTCCTGAACCTCCTCAGTCTCACCCTTACGCATGAATCCGGTATCGACGTACACACAGTGCAGCATATCGCCGACCGCTCTGCTCGCCAACACAGCTGCGACGCTTGAGTCGATTCCACCGGAGCAGGCGATGATGGCAGTATCATCGATATTTTCTTTCAGGGTGGCGACAGCCTCATCGAGGAGAGTCTGGGTGTCCATCTCTGATTCACCACTCACTCGCGTTCTTGATTGGTAAGTTGGTCATCGCCGATGACCTTCTCAGTCATGTTGTCACGGTATGTTGCATAAGATGCCGCCAACTCCTCATTGCTGTTAGCGAGAATCTGGATTGCTAGTAGTGCGGCATTCTCTCCTCGGTCTACGCCTACGGTTGCAACCGGCATACCGGGTGGCATTTGAACGATTGAGAGCAGGCTGTCCATCGGGACTTTGCCGCCAACTGGCACGCCGATAACCGGTCGATTGGTCATGCTGGCGAGTACGCCGGGCAGAGCCGCTGATACGCCTGCGATACCGATGAAAATCCTACATCCATTTTCAAGCGCAGCATCGACGATTCCTTCGAGATATTTCGGCGCGCGATGCGCGCTTGCGATACGCAACTCGTAGTTAATATCGAATTCATCGAAGACCTTGGTTGCCTTATCAGCGACCGGCAGGTCGGAGCGGGAGCCAAGAATAATGCTGACTTCCATCATGTTCGGCGACCGGAGGGGGGTTCAAATGCCTGCCGTTGCAACATTGCCGTGACCGCCACCGCATCTTGCGCACAGGAACGTAGTATCACCTCACCCTGCCCTGCTGCAAAGTCCCAGCACCAAATTCCCGGGGAAAGCCGGTCACCACCAGAGATTACCTGCAAGGGTTCAGGGCCGAGCATTCGTTGGTGGATGGCGACTGCGAATGGGGCAAGCCACGCTGGCATATCCATCATCAGCAGCAAGCCACAGTCCCGTTTGCCTCCCCGCGTGGCAGGTATCATCCTCTCCTCGTGCAGAATAGAGCGCAGTCGTCGTTGCAGCCGGCGCAGATGCAGACTGATCTCCGCATCATATCGCGCAGTCCAATCCAGCCTGCCCATCCAGATGTCGAGATAGCGAAGTCCTCTGGCAATATCTCCAACTGATGTCGCCTCAGCGATGCCCTTTGCTAACTTCGGCCCGTTATTTGCGCGTACTGCAGCGTTCAATCGAAGCAAGCGCATTCGCTCAATCGGTTCAAGGCCCCACATCTCTGAGAGTTGCACACTCTCACCAAATGCAATCTGTGTTGGATGCCACAGCACATCTGGCACCCGCCCGGTTCTGCGACGCAT
>CAUZSM010000127.1:0-5011 GCA_963582685.1 Candidatus Thalassarchaeaceae archaeon
TAAATACATTCAACTTGTGCAATGCGGTACGGCACTCATGCAGGACCGAGCAATAGTAACGATTCGGATGCATTATTCTTCACCCCCTGCGAGGAGTGTGTTGAGCAGTGTTTCATAGGTTGCAGCAACTTTGTTGATGAGGCCAATTATTGTGTGAGGGTTTTCCGTTTGAGACATGTTACCAAAACTACCCAATAGAGAAGGCGTCTATAAATCCAACTAATGTGTAAAGTAGATTTGCAAGCGTATCAGGGGTTCAGACGCACAAGCGTCCAGACTCGTGAGCACACTCTGTTTTACCTAGATTAGTCTTCAACTGTATCAGGCAGATTAGGAGGATGGGTCAGAATAGAGACCAGTATTCCCATGCCTCCAGCGAAGAAGATGGCGCCTAATGTGGCATGGACTGACCAACCTAGTGGTGATATCACGAGGTCACCCCCGACCACAGCGGTCTGCCAACCGTTGAAACCGATCATGACTAGCATCCATATCGCTGTGTGGAGGGCTGGAATCATGAATGAGAACAAACGGATTCTGTCGCCAATTTGAGTGTAGACGAAATCGAGTGCGAGTCCGGCGAGTACAGGAGTGATGAGATGCTGCCAGGCATCAACAGGCTGACCTGGAGCAAAGGCGGCGATGGCGACGCCATTGATGGATAGCAGTAGGGTGAAGGTGCCGAAGACTGGAGTCCAGCGCTGCATGAACAAGAGTACAACTCCAGAGAGTATCAGTGACTGTAGCAGAATAGAAGTGATGCCATTCTCCAAGCCGATGTTACCATCGCTACAACTAGAGGCCACCCCACAGATGTCAGTGAAGGGCAGAGTCTGATGGTGGGCAAAACTGGTGAACAGGGTGATGACTGACCAACTGGCCCCGATGCCGAACAGAATGAGGATTTGACTGGGGAGGCGGTTAGTTCCACTCTTGGAATCATACCACGCTGCCATCACTGGAGTCATGAGCGATAGAATCAGACCAGCGGCCAGTCCCAGATGGGTGGGGGAGAGCAGGATGTCGGTACCTCCTTCGATTCCCAAGAAGGTGTGCCACAGCATGTCACCGAACCCTGATAGGGCAAAGAGCACCATGCCTAGAACACCGACGCTGTATCCGTTCGGCATGTTGCCGAGGAACTCCTTGATGCTTGCCAGGCTCTTGGGGAAATCGCCTTCATGAAGGCGCCATAACGCGAAGGTGATGTAGCCAGCGAAGGCGGTGAAGCCGGAGTACCAGATTGCATGCCATGGTGTGAAGAATGAATCATCGACCTCACCGTGCTTGTGGGCCCAAGCGTCGATGATCATGCCAGTGAAGCACCATAACCCGAGGAGAAGAACCGTCCAGTCAAATCTTGGGACTCCAGGCAGCGCCAGACCTTCTCTAAAATGTCTGGCTGCGAAATAGAGTCCAGCCAGAACCAATGTTCCGAAGAATATCTGCATGAAGGATACCAATTCCAGTGTGCTACCAAATACAGTTCCCATGGCTACCTCTGAAGGTGACTCAGGAAGTCATCCTATGAACATTACAGAGCGTTTAGGGTAATGATGTTTTATTGAATAAACGCCGTCAACATGTGAATCAGGGCCGGAGTGGACCAAGGACACCCTCGGTCTAATATAGCCAATTGACCAATGAGATACAATCAGAGGAAATGCATCATGACGAGCCAGACCGTCGTCTATACAGCTTCCGCGACGATTTTCGCAATATTGTTCGGTGAACTGATATTACCAGCATCGATAGGTAATTCTCCGCCAATACTGAGCAATCCTGTGACATTCGTGGCAATGACGCTCTATTATGTGACGATCTCATTCATATTTTCAATAATACTGGGAAGATACGGTACGAAAATGGTACTCGCCGCGTTTTTCGTGTGCGGGGGCATCGCCGAGTTGATTCTATTCGGCAATGTAGGAAATGTTGTAGGATTCGTGTTTTTCGGATGCCTGTACATCTTCCTGTTCGGAGTGCCAATCTGGATCACGAAAAAATTGACTGTGAAATGGCAACATTCCGAAACTTGAGTCAAGAGGCTCCCCTTGCGATTAGGGGTGTAGACTCACAAGGGCCGAGCCCGCAACATGCCGGGTCAAGCGTTTTACCCCCATGCTGAGGCCCTCGAGTATGGGTGAAGAGAACGGCGGGCTTACTTCTCAATTTAGGAGGTTATCATTATTGATGAAATTAGTAGTTCTTGCAGGTGTGGAAATTGCAATCCTGCTAATCTATCTAGCAATTGATTTGGTACGCTGAATCAAAGGGGCCCCTTTGCTTCAGGGGTTTAGACTCACAAGGGTCCTAACTTAGGAAACAAGTCCAAGAGAAGTTGCAACTGGGGCCAATGCCACAGGCACTGCATCGATTGGAGGGGCGACTCCGCCCTCCATCCAGCATCCCTTGGCAAATGACTCTTCAAGGCCATATTGAGCAAACCAAGATTGGCCCATCGACCAACCTTCACGGGTCAAGCCAGCGCGGAGGGCAGTTGCTCCGAGGCGACGCGCCAAGGATGATGAAACGTCATTGGCGACTACGGTGAAAGTAGAAACAGCTGCGGTCCATTCAACCAATGCATCGACGCCCACTCCACAACCATCGGCCCCATCTGTTGGTTCAAGTGCATTCTCAAATGATTCCTCTATTACAGCACGCTCACTGTCGCTCATCGAGAGACTGTTCTGTAATCCGTCAAGCGCGAGTACGCCCTCGCGAGATATTCTGCCATCAGACCAAGCGAGGGCAAGGCCATGTTCAAAGGGAGTATTACCAAGTGGTTGCAATCAATCACCCAGTAAATCGCGAACCATCGAGAGATGCTCCTCAAAACTCAGGTTCAGTTCATTCCTTCTTCGCGCGAGTAAATTGACTTCTGCTGGGTCAAGAACGCCATCGACCCATACGGTTTCCAGCACCATGCGGTATGCTTCCTTCGCATCCACTCCGCCAGAGTTATCTGAGGCTGGTTCGGCTTCCTCTGAATCCTCCTCACCCTCCTCGTCTTCTTCGTCTTCGTCTTCGTCGTCATCCATTAGCGCGGAAAGGGGGTCATCGGCTGGGCCTGCGTCTAGGGCAACTGCGGGGCCAGATATACCAAGAGCGGAAAATGGGTCTTCGTCATCATCAATTTCTTCCTCCACTCCAATCTCGACAACCTCGGCTTCGACTGGCTCAGATGACACTACACCCCCATCCATGTCGTCGTCTTCCTCACCATCCATTAGGGCAGAAAGGGCATCGTCGCCATTGGTTTGGCCTGTGGGCGTCGCTTCTACACCCAACTCAACGAACGGGTCCACATCATCCTCGTTCAACTCGTCTGTCTCATCTTCATCTGAGCCGTTGAGTAGTGCAGAGAGATTCTCATCGTCGGCGTCGAGCATGTTCAATTCGAATGCCTTTTGCACTCTTTGCAAGGAGCGGGCGACTACCTCGTCGCCATGGCCGCTCCAATCTCCATCGCCGCGATTAGCAACAATATGGGCGAGTGCATGTTCTCTATCTTCATCGGAAAGCGAAAGCGCGGCCTGCACCGCATCGCCAATTGTCTGATTGGGCCCATCGCCCCATGTGATGACCAATGCTGCATGCAGCACCTGCCCGGGTAACACTTGCTCGGGTTCAGCCATTCTGACACCTCTGGGACGCTTCCACTACATTGGGGCGGGGCCGTCTGCCTCAAATCACTTGCCCGGCGATGAACTGGGAATGGTCTCGGCTTGAGGTAGTATTTTTTTGACTCAGGGTGGAAAGAAATGTCCTAAAGCCGGAAATTCGCAGCCTTTCAATTGAGAGTGGAACCTGTCCATCGGGTGGTGTGTCACACGCGCGTGGGCCCGCTCGTTACGATATCTTCAAAGACCCTCTAAGCGGGAAGCGAACTCCCTGTGCGCCAACGACCACCGAACCCGGCCGAGAAAGGCACATGGTTACAATTCCACACCACTAAATATGTAGGAGCGAGAAAAAATGACGCAATCAAAGGTCAAACAAGACGGGGTTTCCGTCGATGGTGAGACTGGATTGATAGTCGAACGGCGCTTCACCCAAGTGAACAAGGATCCGTTTGACCAATTTGAGTGGTCGACCTCTGATTTTGTCATCAATAATCCAGATGGTTCAGTCGCATTCGAAATCAAGGACGTCTCCCTTCCTGTTGGCTTTGAGGGAGTTTCTGGTAAGGTCTGTGCTCAGAAGTATATGCGTAAGGCTGGCGTTCCCGCCGCACTACGTAAGATCCCAGAAGATGGAGTTCCCACATGGCTACAGCGGTCAGCACCCGATGAAGAAAAGTTGCAGAAAATGAAGGCTGAGGACCGATATGGAGTTGAAACTGATGGTCGTCAACTATTCCGACGATTGGCTGGAACCTGGACATATTGGGGTTGGAAGCATGGCTACTTTGCTGGCGATGCAGATGCGAAGGCATACTACGACGAGATGTGCTATCTAATTGCAAGTCAGCGCTCCGCGCCGAATAGTCCGCAGTGGTTCAACACCGGTCTACATTGGGCATACGGTATCGAAGGACCGGCACAGGGTCACTGGTATGTTGACCCAATAACAGAGGTAGATATGCAATCCGTCAATGCCTACGAACATCCGCAGCCTCACGCATGCTTCATCCAGAGCGTCAAGGACTCATTGGTCGGTAGTCCTGAGTCGATCATGGGTCTATGGAATCGCGAAGCATTGTTGTTCAAGTTTGGTTCAGGCACCGGCTCGAACTTCTCAAACATACGTGGTGCCGGTGAGCCGCTGTCTGGCGGTGGCACATCGAGTGGGCTTCTCTCCTTCCTCAAAATCGGTGACAGGGCTGCGGGCGCCATCAAGAGTGGCGGAACTACCCGTCGTGCTGCCAAGATGGTTACGCTCGACCTTGACCACCCTGACATCGAGGAATACATTGGATGGAAGTTATCTGAAGAAGAAAAGGTCAGCGCACTCGTAGCAGGCTCCGCCGCGCTGCAGATGCACTGCAACGCGATTCTTGCCGGTG
>CAUZSM010000128.1:0-4991 GCA_963582685.1 Candidatus Thalassarchaeaceae archaeon
GGGTGATGTTCGCTGACTTCTACGTCTATGCCTGCACCGACCCGATGTTTGGTTGGACTGACATGATATTGTGGGGAGGATTGTGAATGAGTGATGTGAATTTGCACCGCTATGATGTGGTGGTAATCGGTGCTGGAGGTGCGGGATTGCGCGCCGCCATCGAGGCCACCCGCGCCGGCGCGAGCGTTGCTGTCATCTGCAAATCAATGCTCGGCAAGGCTCACACCGTGATGGCCGAGGGCGGCGCAGCCGCCGCTCTTGCCAACAAAGACCCCCGAGATTCGTGGCAAACTCACTTCCGTGACACCATGAAGGGAGGCAAGTATCTCAACGACTGGAGAATGGCGGAGATTCACGCAAGGGAATCACCCGACCGAATTCGTGAACTGGAACAGTGGGGCGCCATCTTCGACCGTACACCCGAGGGATTGACCAGTCAGCGCAACTTCGGCGGACACACCTACCCGCGACTTGCTCACATCGGCGATGCCACTGGCCTCGAGTTGATTCGCACCTTGCAAGATAGAGGAATTCACACCGGCATGGAGGTATTCATGGAATACACCGTCCGTCGATTGTTCACCACTGATGGACGCATCTCCGGCTGCTTTGCCTACAACCGCGCCGATGGCTCTCTGCACGTCTTTGAGGCTAAGACAATCATTCTCGCCACCGGCGGAATCACTCGCTGCTGGGCAGTCTGTTCTGGCTCATGGGAATACACCGGTGAAGGGCACGCGCTGGCCTATTGGGTCGGTGCTGAGATGGGCGACATGGAATTCGTGCAATTCCACCCGACTGGAATGATTTGGCCACCTTCGGTCAGAGGTATCTTGGTTACCGAAGGTGTTCGCGGTGAGGGCGGAGTATTGCGCAACTCTGAGGGGAAGCGATTCATGTTCAACTATGTCCCAGAGATGTACGCCGATGAGTTTGCTGATACCGAGGAGGAAGCCCTCGCTTGGGTCGATGAAATCATCGAGGGCAAGTTGGCTACCAAGCGGCGACCACCAGAGTTGCTGACTCGCGATGTGGTCGCCAAGGCAATCAACTCTGAACGCGAGGCTGGTCGAGCGAGCGAACATGGTGGAGTTTATCTGGACATTTCTTGGCGTGACGAGGAACAGGTGAAGAAGAAGTTGCCCGGCATGTATCATCAGTTCAAGGAATTGGCAGCGGTTGACATTACCAAAGAGGCGATGGAAGTCGGGCCGACCGCTCACTATGTGATGGGCGGAGTCAGGGTAGACCCTGAGACACAGGAATCAACGGTGGCTGGGCTATATGCTGCTGGCGAAGCAGCCACCGGGCTACACGGTGCAAACAGATTGGGCGGCAACAGCCTGACCGACCTCCTCACTTTTGGTAAGAGAGCGGGCGAATCCGCAGCCTCCGCTGCCGCCGCTCAGGACGATTGGCTGGCGATTAATCAGGCCGATATCGACGAGGTAGTAGCCCAGACCCTCGCACCACTATCACGAGAGGGCGGGGAGAATCCAGCCAAAGTTGTCGAGGACCTGCGTGAGATGATGCAAGAGAAAGTCGGTATCATTCGAACTGGAACGATGCTAGAGGAAGCTCTTGCGGACCTTGACGCGCTGAGCGGCCGTGATGCTACGACCTCACCGGGAGGTACTCGCATCTACAATCCTGGTTGGCATCAGGCACTTGAAATCGGAGCGATGATTGACATCAGCAGGATGTGCACGCTCGCTGCGCTCGCGCGCGAAGAAAGCCGAGGCAGTCATACCCGCGATGACTTCCCCACCCCTGACAAGAGCCACTGGGGTAAGGTAAACAGCATCATCTGGCAAGAACAAGGCGACGAGATGAAGTTGCGTCACGAAACGTATCCACCAATCTCAGATGAACTGAGAGCCCTGCTCGACGCGGCCGACCTGGAGGAGTTAGAATGACTGAGAACGTGACATTCCGAGTGTTCCGCGGAGAGGCGGACGAGGATGGCACACCATTCGGCGGCATGGTCGACTACACCGTGGAGATGGATGAGGGCATGGTAGTGCTCGACGTCATCCACCGCATACAAGCCGAGCATGCTCCCGACCTAGCCTGCCGCTGGAACTGCAAAGCGGGCAAGTGTGGCTCGTGTAGCGCGGAGGTCAACGGCAAGTCCCGACTGATGTGTATGACTCGAATGGAGGACATCATGGAGGAGACTCCGGAAGGTGAGCCTGTACTCGTGAAACCAATGCAGGCATTCCCGCTGGTGAAGGACCTCGTCATCGATATGTCATGGGCTTACCAACTCAACAAGACTATTCCACCGATTGATGGACCAGAAGAAATGGATTGGGTATTCAATCAGGACGAAGCGGACCGACTGCAGGAATTCCGTTCATGCATTGAGTGTATGTTGTGTGTCAATACCTGCCACGTATTGCGTGAGCACCAGATGTTCGATGAATTCGCTGGCCCAAGATTCTTCGTTCGTCTAGCAGATCTTGAGATGCATCCGCTAGATACCTCTGACAGAATTCCAATGGTGAAGGAGGAATTTGGTATTGGCTACTGTAACATCACTCGCTGCTGCACAGAGGTCTGTCCGGCAGGAATCAACATCACTGACAATGCAATTATTCCACTCAAGGAAAGAGTCGTAACAGAATATTACGACCCGTTGGCAATCATCGCCAAGAAAATCGGGCTGCGCAAGTAATCGCATTCCGAAACAAAAAATTGGCCCGAATGGGGCAGCCGAAGCCGCCCCGATTCGGGCCTTGTTGTCATCGTTGTTTGATCAGGTCAGATTCTAGTGAGCAATATCAGAGGTGGTCAACGCGGACCTTTCTGACATTGGCTTTCTTGATCTTACCCTTAGCCTTGAGCCAGGCTGGGGCCGACGCCGGTGGGGTCACCATCTCAGTCGATCCGGTGAACACGTGCACCCGCTTGGTGCCGCGCTCACGCAGATTGATGTTCGTGTGTCCACGCGTTGCCGCTTTCAGAGCTGCTCCTCGCGGCTGTCTGCTCGCGAAAACCTGGCTCGTGTCATTGCCTCCTTCCATCAGGACGAAGTACTTCTTATCTCCCATGAGGTTCTACCTCCAAACATTTACGGCCTTCCAACCTATCTTAAGGGTTACGCCGGAAAACCGCAATACTGCGCCGCATAGGGGGTGCAGTGCAACGGTCGGAGAACGGTTCCGCACACAGGCTTGAGGTACAACGTTTAGGTGTGTTTTTTACATCTTTTATAATCTCAAAATAAATAATAACAAACTTGGCTAGTCAAAACTGCCTATTCAAAGCACTGCTCCAAAGGTTGCTCAGAGTTCTGCTCCGGCGAGAGTTTTGGTGCCTACAACACCTTCAATTTGGCGGATTTTCTCGACCACGACTGCAGCTATTTTTCCCAAATTGCTACTTTCCAGTTTGAGAATGATATCGTAATCTCCGAATAATAGAGTAGCATCAATCACCGATTTTATCGAACTTGTTTTCTGATAGACTTCAAACTCCGTCCCTGGTGCGACGTTGATTAGCACGTATCCGATAGCCATGTTGACCGATGCGGCCGAAGCGGAACCCAATTTCAATGATTCGCTGAAGCCATTCAGTTCATTCTGACTCAGTAATGTCGTCTGAAGGCTCCTCTACATCATCAACCTCAGCGGCTTCCACTGTTAGCCGTACGTCCACGGACTCGTCGACATTCTCCTCGGGCTCGTCCTCTGCCTCTAGGATGTCTAGCACCTCTTCGCTCTCAGTTGAGGATGCCTCAACTGGTGCATCGATGCCGGCCATCTCAGCAATAATCTCGTCCGATATCTCGCCTGCGGTTTGACTCCAAGCGTCTTCAGGGAGTTCATCTTCAAACATATCCTCCTCTTGCTCACCTCTACGCAAGGAGATGAGTAGTGCAGTCGTTCCGATGATAATTACCAGAAGCACGACCAATGCTGCTGAGCCGATTACCAATCCCTTTGACGCACTGCGGTCGTCTTCACCCTCGCCCTCATCAGTTGCATTCGAGGGTGCCTCAATATGGGAAAATGACCACTCAGCACCTACTGCATGCCCGTCACCATCCAGACATCCCACTTCCAAATAGTAAGGTGAAAAGTCTGTCGAGGGCGGTTGCCACTCAACAGAATGCGCACCGGTTTCATCTGGTGCCCATGAGTCAGAAATGCGAGTCAACCCCTCGTCATCAATGAGTAGAATGTCGCAGACGGTCCCAGCAAACCCATCTGCATCCTCGATTCCGATAATCAGCAACTGCTCTTTTCCTCCCACTACTGCCTGAGGCAATGCGGACAGGTCCAGGCTTGGCTTCGCTCCCTCAACATTGACGGAAACTGTGCTAGATCCAGAGAGACCGTCAATATCTGTGAGCATCACGGTGAGGTCTGACGTACCTAGTGCGAAATAACGGTCGATCCAGTCAGCGGTCAAGTCCAACCTCAGATGGATATCACCCGGATTACTCGAAGGGGTGCAACGCGCAGGAGGGACGCCGACAACTACTGAGACTGCTGTGCTGTGAGAAATACCGTTTCTCTCTAAAGTGACCTGCCCTCTGTCGATTGGGCGCCCTGATTGTGCAGAAACCCATACTGTAGCCGCTTCACCTCGCACTACCTCGTCGGAACTGGCGTCGGCAGCGCAGACCACGGGCTCGGACAATTGTGGTGGTGTGAGAACCACTGAGAAGGTCCACAGCCAGGTCATGTTCACCCATGGGCCCTCAGTGATACGTGCCGTGACCGTCGCTTCGCCCTGCGCAAGGCCGGGGCCAGCGGTAATGCTGCTTAGACCGGTAACATCGCTTCGCCCATCGACCATCATCGATTGAGAGGCTGAGCCAGGCCATTCGATTCTCAACTCAAGGCCGGGAAATACTGTCGGGTCATCCTCGTCAAGAAGTAGTACGAACATACCATCTTGATGACCCTTCAGATGATGTCGAACCTCGCCGTTCCCGACTTCACGAATGCTCAGTTCCACCACAGGTGGAAGGTCAATTGGAG
>CAUZSM010000129.1:0-4978 GCA_963582685.1 Candidatus Thalassarchaeaceae archaeon
GCCACAATCCTTGCATTGATGTACTGGTTTACAAGCGGAATCATTGTTGGCATTCTCACACAACTTGCGATTTTCATCATATTCCATCACAAGTTCGCAATCAACGCAATCGTGAACAAAATCACAGGTGCAAACAGGGTGATGTTCACTCGGGCAGAATCTGTCTGGATACTCTTCGCAGAGTCGTATTGCTCTAATCTTGATGAATGACGGCCTAATGTTTCCCAATTTCACTCCTCCACTAACTTCACTTCAATCGGGAAGCCCTCTTCCCGAGTGACTACGATTCGGATGCGGCGAGGAGGCTTCTGGATGCCCCGTGCCCAAATGGCATGGTTGACGGCCTCATCTATCCAGATATCTTCGTCCTCTGTTACTTTCATGTGCTGGGTGACATGCCGACGAATCTCCCTCATTGCACGAGCAGCACGCTGAGTTCTTGGGACCGCCCAAGCAGCACGCAGGGGTACAACCATCTCCTTTGACTCAGCCATACCCCAATTCCTCCTCAGCGATGCAACTTACTGCGACGCCAGTGATGACGACGCGGGTGATTGGTGACTTTACGATTGGTGCGAAGTGTGACCCAGACTGGAACACGACGGTTCTGGTTAGTCACCTTACTCAGGCGCTTCTTCTTGGCATAGTGCTTGTTACGTGACATATCAATCACTCAAATTCTGCGAATAGTAGTCTCTCGACGGGTGCTATCAGACAATCCCTGTAGTATTCTTTTCAGGGTGGAATCATCGACGCTACCAGCAAGTTGGCCGGTTGATTGTAACGTCATCAGATGCTTCTTGACCATGGTAGCAAGTTCGGGGAATGCCATCTCGACGCGAGCCAATCTGTCTCGTGCATCTGGTGTGAGGATATCGCGCATTGCCATTTCAAGTTCAACTGACTCACGTTCTGCTGCAACTTCTGCCTGCTCAATCCTTGTCTGTCCCTCGGCTTGTGCCTCAAGTTGCTGATGAATCTCTGAATAGTGATTATGCTGCAACTGATGGACTTCATCATCTTGTACTGACATTATTTCATCACCACTCCAACTTCATCCATCAGTATCTGGCAAGTCCAGGGTAGGACTTCTCGGCCTGCGGGCGCACCTCTTGTGCAGCCTCGTCGAGCATCCTGTGACCATCCGGGGTAACAACACGTCCAAGTTTGAGGCCGGCAACAGTAGTTTGGATTTGGACCAAGCCCTCATCACTCAGTTGCTGGAGTACGGTTCGGACGATGTGGCGGCTACCAGTTGCAGCCTTATTTGGTGCTGAGCCTCGATTCTTCGGGCCACCATATTCCTGTGCAAGGTGGTTGACTCCGATTGGACCTGCACGGGCCACCTTTCGCAACACTGCTGCAGCACGCAATTCCCACCAATTATCTTGGGTCGGAGGGCGCTCCCGGTGTACACCGGTTTTGACGTAATTCGCCCAGTCGGGGCGCTGAATCCCGTCACGGTCAGCAAGCTTTGTAGCAATGGCAGGAATTAGAAGGTCTGCTGGGACATCGTAAAACGTTGTCATGAGAGCCACCGAAGCAAATCGCCGACCGACCGCCCGTATATAACGCTGACCGCCCACCTTCCGAAGGAAGGGGGCGCAGTAGTCCACTCAGTAATGCTCGATGCGATACCCATTGATTCAAGAATCCCATTCAAGTGGCAATTTCGATGAAGCGGTCGATGGCTCAGAACCCGAACATGATGAGGACGCTGATAGGTTTAGGTTTAACCTTGATTCTCATTCTTTCTTACGCTGTCTATTCGGCCACAGTTGACACATCTTACTACCTCTATCACTTCGATTCTGAAGAGCAACATCCTACCATCACACACCAAGGAGGGGCTGCCGATAACACGACCCACACATGGACCTTTCAAACAGAAGGTGCGCTGACTTGGATTAACATTTCAGCCGAGGGACTGCCGGCTGGGGCGATGCTGACTGCGGAGGTATCTGCCGGTGAATGGTGGAGCCATGAAATGCTTGGCTCTGACGAAGCCACTCGATTCAGTTGCCGTGAGTTGAATTCGGATTTCCAGTTAATCAATGTCTGTCAAGCGTCCACGTCTCACTCCGCCGAAGCAGACAATGAAGGCGAGGTGATTCTACGAGGCCTCGGCTCACCGGACCTTCCTTTGACAGGGTTGGGGTCTGTCAATGCACTTTCAGTCGAGGAGGCCGAGTCATATGCGCGGGAAATGGAGAATAATTCCTACTACTCACGTTTGTGGACTGTCACAATCGAGTCTGATGATGAAATCCATTCCGATTTTGTCGACATAACCGCCCTTGTGGTCAACAATACCTACTCTCACACCGCAATGTTCCAAGTGGACCCTTTCACTGAATTGATGTGGTCCGTAACAGCCTTAATTGGTTGCTTTGGAATCGCGCTGCTTATCCCTGTTTCAGTCTATATCGCTTCTCGGGCGAAAGAAAGGCGCGATGAGCGAGTACGAATAGAGGCTGAAGGCGTCGATTCGCAGAATTCTGAGGATTATTCCGAAATCGACGAAAAGCATAGTGATGGTGGATGATGCAAGGGCTATTCACAGACCGTGATTTTGATAACCCTTTGATTGAAGTCGGAACAGAGGTCACGATGATGCATCGCGGAATACCCCGACGCCGCCGCGCGGTTGCGCTTGCAGCATTGATGATGGTTTCCGTCCTCGCTGCATCTGCAAATGCCTCTTCTGGCAGGGCTAGTGGAATCGATGTCAGGCCCATTGGTTGGGATATCGAATACGTCAGCAATACTGACTTCCAGAACTATGGCATCCTCTCATCTCATGACCCCTCAGCACTGGGTCTCACTCGACCCATCGACCTGTGGATTGTCGATGGGATGGTCAACACCAGTCAGCGCATTGAGGTAGTCGTGGAGAATGCTGGTACCGCTCCAAGTGGTCAATTCAATGTGCAGATAGTCGTTGAACATGATGAGTACCAGAATTTTATTCTACTCGACGAAACCGTTGGTGTGACAAATCTTGCTGCCGGCAGCACAACTACCGTGAGTACAACGTGGACGCCGAAGTATGGTGGTAATCACACAATGTGGGCAGAAACCCTACACACGAATGACGACAATGGGGGTAATGACCGGCTTAACCGTCACCTGACAATCGGAATGCTATACGACCGCTGTGAAACTGCTGCACAGTGGTCTATGGGTGCTGGTTGGAGTCTTTCCAGTGAAGCATCACTCTCTGGCTCCAATACCTACCATGTAGGTGGAGCAACCTCATCGTCAAATTACGGAAACAATTGGAATACCTACCTTGAATCTCAGATATTGCCTACCGGAGATGCACACCCCTCACCGACCAGAGGATATGGAGTCGGCTTCTTCTATACTGGCGATGTTCTATCAGGAGATGGTCTGGACCTCGATGTCTGGACTGGCAGTGCATGGCAACGTGTCACTGGCAGCACCATCAACGGATTCGTCGATGGGGATATGTCTGATGGCAGCAGTTGGCTGATACAGATTAATACTGTGAATGGCCAAGTTGTTCCTTGGTATGGAATCCCATCCAGCGCTATGAACAAGGACTTCAAACTTCGATTCTCCTTCCATTCTGATTCCAGTGGAGCGAGTATTGGCTATTGGGTAGAGGACATCGTGCTATTCTATGACCAAAAGGCATTCCGGGAGGAATATTCAGTTCGATTGACTGCGGGGCAATCTGGTCACGCCAGAGCAGGTGAATGGGCTGAGCAGTTACTCACCCTGAGGAATGAGGGAAATCTGACGGACCAACTTTCTCTCTCTCTGTCTGGTCTGCCCAGTGGATGGAATGCTAAATTCCAACACATGTCTGGCTCACAGATTCCTCAAGGCTCGACCCTTGACCTTGCTCCGGGTGAGAGTCGAAACATCAAGTTGCTAGTCCAGCCATCGGAGGGGACACCTATGGGCTCCGAGAATATGGGTGTCACCATTTACAGCAGCGAGGTTCATACCAGCGATTATGTGCAAGTGACAGTGAACATCGACCCTGCATATCAGCCGGTGTGGGAAGAAGGGTCGCACAACTTCCTTTGCCTCCCTGGTGACACCTGTGATTTCCAACTGTGGTTGGAGAATGATGGTGATGGTCAAGATACATTCTCGCTTTCTACATCAGAAATTCTCACACACACGGGGTGGACTTGGGGGCTGACTTGGGACCAAACCAGCAGCGTCACCCTCGCTCCGGGTGCAGGTGAATTAATCTCCATATCTGCAAATGTTCCTTCATCTGCTCTCACCGGAATGAAAGCGACAACAGATTTCATCGCCACCAGTCAAGCTGACTCCTCTAAGATGAGTGTTCTGCGCGCCAACGTAACAGCCTCGATGGTATCTAGTGGCAGTGTGGCAGTTGATTCCGCAGACATCCCAGATGGTGGGTGGTGGATAGAGCCGGGTGAGTCGGTGACTGTGCCATTCACCATTTGGAATAACGCTACTCGACAGGACACCTATACTTTCTCTTTGGAAATAGCAAATGATCTCAGAGGATGGGGGGTGGCCCTGCCTTCAGCGACAGATGTGGTGATTTCTGAGGGAGGGGTTGCGCGCCTGCTCGTCACCATCACTGCTGCAACAAATGCTCAGGCCAATGACCCGGTGCCAACGTTGATTCCTCACGCAATTTCTTCAGAAAGCGGCACTGAGGCAACCTCTCACGAATTCTTTGATGTAAGGGTCAGCATGATGCATGACCTGCAACTGAGTTTGTCTCAACCATCTTCGCTTATCTTACCAGGTTCCGCTACAGCATTCCCCTTCGAAGTGGAGAATGCAGGGAATGGGCCCGAATTGCTGGTGATGGCTGTTGAAGGCGCGCCAAGCGGTTGGCAATGGTGGGTTGTGGTTGATGGGGCACTGGTCAGTGGCCCAGTCACTCTTACCCCTGAATATGAGCAGGGGCATATCGCTAACGGAGAGGTCTGGGTGCAACCTCCGGGCAATGAGGACC
>CAUZSM010000130.1:0-4964 GCA_963582685.1 Candidatus Thalassarchaeaceae archaeon
TGGCGTACCGACGGTACGAATGAAGGTACTTCATTTGTGGTAGGTGGTCTTAGTAGGGTAGATTGTAAAATAATTGGTGACCTTCTATTCTATGCCAAAGATACCACCGAGGGATATGCAACCTTGCATGTGTATAATCTCTCCTCAAATCAAGAAAGAATCCTTAAGGAAGCCTCAGGAGGTATTTCACTACAATCAGTACACCACGGTATATTGGGAAACCTGTTCGTATTCTATGGCCAAGAATCGGGGGGCCAGTCTGATCCCGCATTATTTGTCTCAGACGGGACCGATTCAGGCACTATGAGCATTTATGATATCCAGCTTCAACCATCCCAAGATTATGCAGTCCTTGGAAATATGTTGTATTTTGTAGGTGAGGAATCGGGTTCGTTTGAATTATACAAAACTGATGGAACGGCGGCTGGCGTATCTCAAGTATCCAACATTAACCCCGGCGGCAATGCAAACATTCGCTCTCTTTCAGTAATTGGAAATGAAATTTGGTTTGCAGCAGATGATGGTACAAATGGCCTAGAACTGTGGAAAACTGATGGCACCACTGCTGGGACAAGTATGGTCTCAAACATTAAACTTGGAGGGGGTGATTCAAGCCCTGATGGAATGGTTTCATTCAATGGAAATGTCTATTTTTCTGCAACACACTCTACGACTGGAAATGAACTATGGATGAGTGATGGAACGTCAGCCGGGACCTCACTTGTGAAGGATATTTACCCTGGTAGTCACCCTAATAGTTCCAATCCATATTCACTCATCGTCATCAATGGTTCACTTTTATTCGGTGCGAATGATGGTGTAAGCGGGTATGAATTGTGGAGCAGCGACGGTACGAATACGGGGACGATTCTACATCATGAGTTTGGACCTGGAATGTATGGTGGATATATTCGGGAAATCACTGAGTTGAACGGGAAAACATGTTTGCTTGTTGAAAATGTTGAAACAGGTAACGAGTTGTATTGTGAACAGATCATCACGACGTTCGACTTCAACTAAAGAGGGATATTGCAATTCTATTCAAGGGTTGAAGGGGATTCCCTCGGAATCTTATGAGCGAACAAAGGGTTGGTTGGATGACCTTGTTGCAACCACCAACTAACCAACTCGGATGAGTTGGAAGGGTTCATCCGAATCCCCTTCCAAATGAATATGGTAGTTTGATGGGCTTTGCGTGGGTCGGTTTGCTCGCTACCCTTTAGGCGGAGTCAAGCCCATTCAGAGTATCAACTGCCAGCACAATATCGCCTTGGCCCCAGAAATCAACAGCAATGAAGTTGGGAATCTGCCCCCATTGCTCGGTGCAATTGCCCGCCCTCTCAACAATCACCGGCACCTGATTGGTTGCATTTGAGGCAGATTCAGACGAAACTGGGTCGGTCACATAATGGTCAAGCCAACGCAGAGAACTCGAGAGATTGCCACGTGTCAATTCACAGTTGAAGTAGGCTGAGTCATTGTATCCCCAGTGGGTTTTTGCCATGTAGTCACTGTCGTAGTGATACCACGGGAGAACTATCTCAGGTCGGTCTTGGCTGAACAATATCACCCGCTTGCCCGATTCTATCATAGAGGCCAAAGAAGGCCAATCTGCGCCCAACTCTTGCGCGTGGAAGTAAGGGGTGAGATTGGTTGCATCGGATGCATTCGCTATGTCCTGAGCAGTCACATAGGTCTCCAGTGTGATGATTAGAACTGCGAAGGAATTGTTCTCAATAAAAGAGACAATCTCAAGGAAAGCATCCTCTAACGGCCAATTTCCACTGAGAAAACAAGGGTGCAGGGGATAGTCGTAGCCGCCGTGACAGAGCGTGGACTGGTTGTTGTATTCGTGAACATCAAGATTCAGCACACGGATGCCGCCTTGCATCTGCGCAGTGATATTGGTGCGCTGGCTACCGCTGACTAGGTTGTGATTACGGTCGAAGGATGCATGTGAATTGTGAGAAGTTGCCCAAACTGTCTCATTCACGCTACGTATGCAAAGTTCGCGGAATCGGTTGCATGTAGGCGCTGAGAGGGCATCCTCTGGGTCCCAACCGTTGTCCAACTCCCAGCCGGTGGTGAATCCGTCGCCATCGTGGTCGAGATTCGGGTCAAGAGGTTCCGGTTCAGGCTCTGGTTCCGGTTCTGGCTCAGGAATAGGGTCTGAAGGGCCGACTTCTGAGGATTGCAGGCAGCCGGAGAGTGCGCTGCCGACCAGCAGCAGCACCAGTGCGAGGCTAGCGACCTTATGCATCGGCCCGCCGAGGATGGCTGATTAACTTAGGATGTCGGCGAGCCGGTCCTTCTCAAGCGCTCTTCGGATGCAACGAGCAATTCGCTGACCTGTGCTGATGCCGGGCTCGTTGATATCGCTGTACGGCGAGCCACCCACAGCCACGTTGGAGCCAGCGACGATACGTGCGCTGACCTCGAAAACACGGAAATCCAAACTGTCAGTGACGATTGTCTCAAGGCAGAAGGCACCAATCATTCCTCGGGCTCCTTCCTCCAACTCGAATGAGGAGGCGACAACACCCTCTCCAAGCCGGAATGCTTCTGGAAGCAAGGATTCGCGCAGAACCACCTGTTGGTTGCCGGTAACCACGAATGATGGCTCGAGATTCATGTCTCGCAAGTCACGTAGACTGCCGAGTTTGTAAAACTCGTCGACATTCGCCTCATCTCGCCGGTCCACACTCATCAATTCAAGGCGACCGAGTGATTTTCCTTGGTGGCTGCCCTGACCGTCAACTTGGTAGCCGTCCTCACCTATTGGGTCGAAAAAGAACTGGAAATAGTAGCGTGTGCCAAGGACGTATTCTTGGATGGTAAAGTCTTCCTCAAGGTCGACGTTTCGCCTGAAATCACGGAAGTTCCTAGCCACAAAATATCCGCGGCCGCCCTTGGCGCCCGCATACTTCACAATCACTGGCCCATCTATTTCTCGTGGGTTGGTGAAAACTTGCGGCGTGGTGCAGCCACCCGACTCCAACCATTGCCGCTGCAACTCACGGTCTCCCTCCCAACGAAGGATTTCCCGGTTTCCGAAAGTAGGAACCTGCAGTGAGGCGAAGTTGGCAGGACCGAGATACTCGACCAAAGAGCCGTGTGGGATGATGATGACGTTGCGCTTTCGAAGCCACTCCGCTTCCTTCAGCAGGTCGGAGTAATCTTCCAACATCAGCCAATCGTCCGGCTCAGCCCCGGGAAATGCCTTGTACATCTTACGCCGGCCTTCTCCAACGCAAATTCCTAGTGTTCTGAAGCCCTCTTGACGGGCTCCGTGAAGAATCTGAAGCGATGAGTGCGAGGCTATCACACCTATGGTAATCTCAGCGGAATCGTAGTCAGAAAGCCACTCGGCCAACCCCAAACTGCTACTCGCCATTAGGAAGGGCTCCGGTATTCAGTAATTATCGCTTACGGCCGAGACGCCGTGAAACCTGAACGGTGGAGGGGGCAAGGGCTTCAAGCCAAAGGGGAATGGAACCCCCATGGGCGCAGGCGACTCAACCGGCGGAAACGGCTCCTCGAGCGGCGGAAAGCCGGGTAAGACCTATGCAGACTACCTGAACTTGGACACGCTGTTGTCTCTGCAGGGTGGAAAGGAACTCACCAACGATGAGACACACTTCATCATCGTTCACCAGAGTTTTGAGTTGTGGTTCAAGCAAATCATCCGCGAATTGCGCGAGGCACGGGATATCATCGGAGCCGAGCACGTCGCAGAGGCCTTGGTTCCGAAGGCAGTTTCACACCTCGACAGAGTGACTGAGATCTTTCGCTTGATGTCTAATCAATGGAAGGTCATGGAGACACTGTCGCCACAAGGCTTCCTCGCGTTCAGAGATGGACTGGGTACCGCATCCGGCTTCGAATCTTACCAAATGCGTGAGATGGAACTTCTGCTTGGCCTCGACCAATCCGACAGGGTCGGAGAAATGGACCCGCTCGGGCATTTCCGCAAGTTGGCGAAGCGGGGACCCGCTGGCGAAGCTATACTGGCTCAACTGGAGGCGACGTTGGAGGAAGAATCTCTGGTCGAGGCACTGTACAAGTGGTTGGCTCGCACGCCTATTCAAGGCTCGATGGCAGGAAACGCCAGCGACGCTGATGAGATTCAATCCTACGTAGAGGCGCATTTGGCATCGTATACCCGACTAGGTGATGAGGCTGCGGCAAGGATGGAGGCGCAAGGTGTTGCAAATCCGGAGGTTGTGAAGGAGAGATTTGAGACGGCTGCGGCTGGGGCACGTGAATTCTTGATGCCTGATGGTGAAGTTGTGCGCAGCCGCGCGGGACTGTTGTTCATCGAATCATATCGTGAATTGCCATTGCTGACTTGGCCGCGTACCTTCATCGACGCTGTCGTGGAATTGGAGGGCGCGATGGTGCTGTGGCGTTCTGCGCACGCACGCATGGTTGAACGGATGATTGGCCGCAGAGTGGGTACAGGTGGCTCATCGGGCGTCGATTACCTTGACATGACCGCTAAGTATCGCATCTTCCACGACCTGTGGGCAGTTCGAACCATTCTCATCAAGTCGAGTGAACGACCGCAACTGAAGAATCCAGATTTCTACGGATTCATCGGCGATACCGCTTGAGTTGAATTGATAGGGCGGGGCCGCCTCACTTACATCGATGCCAGAGGCGGTTATCTGTGCGGTTGCGCGAACCCCTGTCGGAAGGTTTCGCGGAGCGCTGCGAGAGCACTCAGCCGTCGATCTTGGTGTGATGGCAGTTACCGAGTTGCTGAGCCGCGCCGGTATTGATGCTGGCAGCGGCTTGGTCGATGAGGTGATTTTCGGACAAGTGCTGCAAGCCGGTGCGGGACAAGCACCGGCTCGTCAAGTGACTTTACGCGCAGGGCTTCCATCATCTACTGCCGCTCTTACAGTGAACAAAGTCTGCGGCTCATCGCTGAAGGCGATAATGTTAGCAGCAAACAGCATTCG
>CAUZSM010000131.1:0-4889 GCA_963582685.1 Candidatus Thalassarchaeaceae archaeon
AACAGTGTGAACTGTGCGACGGTCAGCGAATCGCTGGATTAATCGCTCACGTGATGCAAGGAAGGCTTCTGCCATCTCTCCCGGAATTCCTGCATCAATGGCATCGCCAACAGAACGCAGTCGCCAAATTACGTCAAGAGATTCGCTGATGAGAACCAAACGACGGGGTTCTGAGACAACCTCATCGGTCGGCCTATCCATCAGCGTGACTTTCCAAGGGGAAACCAGTCGAGTAAGGAATGAATCGATAGTGCCAATCGGTGCATCCTCCAGCATCGCCTTCAACTGCTCGGGCAAACCGGGGGCTGTCACTCTCGTATCACGGCGTACTGAGCCCCCGTCATCGGAGGTCGGGCCGGTTTGCAAACGGTCCAACTCAAGCCAGAGCCGGTGCCTCATCTCCTCTGCAGCACGATTGGTGAATGTGAGCACGACCACTTCACTGGGCAGCAATCCATTCCAACTGCTCAAATCCTCCCGTTCAGCCAATCCAACCCGCAACGCTCCAGAAGGTAGCGCTTGTGGCCTTGGCCCGGGAGGGAGAATACGGGTAGCACGCTGGTCGATGGCAAGATAGTGCTCGATGATACGATTCACCGTGCTCTGGGTCTTGCCAGTACCCGCTCCAGCATCGAGAATGATGTGCATGTCGATATTCAGCGCAAGCCGCTGTCCAACATTCAACTCCATTTCTTGTCACCTCCAACAGTAGGCGCAAGCCCACATACTGCCTGCACACCGCAGTAGGAGCAGACCGCTATATCCTTGACAGGAGTCGGATGAACTCGGCCATCCTCAGCGTTACGTGCAACGGCTATCGCAGTGGTGAGACGCTCTCGCATCCACGCTCTGAATGGGTCAGAAGCTGGCTCATTTACCTCGATTTTCTCCTCGCCATCCTTGTCGAGGCTAACCTCGGTAGTGCGTTCCTCACCCGGCAAACGATGGGTGGAACCGGTGTAAGAGCGGACCTCATCTACGCTTGAAAGTTGAGCCTGACTCAGCACTGGAATCAGAGCTGGGGTTGTCTCCAGAGAATGGATGGTTGAATGCCCAACCTCAGAAATGCCTACTGCGATGACCAAATCCCCTGGATGTGTAATCTCCCACGCTCTTGCATACAGACCTAGTTGCAGGTCTCTGAACAGTGCATTGCGATGCCGTATTCCTTTCTTATTACTACCGGGTCCATCAACGCTTTTCATGTCCCTGATGATGACAAGACGGTGGGGTCTCCAGTCCGATTCCGCATTGAAATCAAGCGGAGCGACCGAGGCCTCTGTATCCGTATTCGGGATGAAGCGGTCTGGAACATCCTCAATTCCTGTCAAATTGACAAAGTCGACCCTATCGATGAATCCGCGCAGGCGCAGACTGTTGTCAGGTGTTTCGGGCAGATGCAATTCGACGTGACCGGCGCGTGCATCGTTATTCAGCGCCCACTCCAACACTAACGGGACGGCATCGCCGATGGCGAGTTCAGCGGTAAGCATCGCGCCGAGACGCCCGGAAGGTGGCGAAGGGCCCGGTGAGGCCAGCCAGTCTAGCCATCGTTTGCGAGGCATTGCTATCATGTCGGAGCGCCGTTGGGTCGCCATCGCATCGCTGCGCTCCATCCAAGGAGCGTTGGCCGCTGCGAATTCCAGCAGATGAATCATCAGGTCTTCCGCACTTTGTCCACGTCCTGCGAGAGATGTTGCACCTCGTTCGGAACGCTCGACGCCTTCGGTCATTCCCAGTGCAGCCTCAAACAGGAATCCCAGACCATTGTGGATGAGGTTGCCACGCTCCATCGCATTGAGGTCCTCCTTCTGCTTCTCCTCTGCGTCGGCTCGCAGTGCGCGTGTCAGCCAACCCTTGCGAGGACAATTCAGCCAATCGTGAAGGCGACTTGGTGACCAAACAATCGATTGTTGAGAGGGCCGGTCGGTATGGCCTGTACGCGAGTCGTGAACAGACAGGCCCGTCGGATTCGGAGCGAGGGGCCTTGGGTCAATGGCCATCAGGTTTGAGTCGCCTTTCTTGCCGCCAAGTGTGGGCCAATTCTGCGCCTTGCGCGGCTTCAGCTTACCTGCTGCACCTGATTTGCCAGGAACAATGGTGAGTCCCTCAACACTGACTATGCGGGGACGGAATGCGGGGTCAAGATATTCCTCGTCCGATGCGACCTGATTAGGCATCCTCGCGATGCGGTCTCGAAACAAGTCCTCTTCAAGGCTAAGAGAAATCGCTGAAGGGTTCAGCGGGGGGTCGCCTGCTCTGGATTCATGCAATGCAAGACCGGTTCGCTGCCTGCGGTCTCTCGCTGAGGACCCATCAACAGTGACCTGTATCTGACGCTCTCCTTCAACCTCTACTGTAGCAATCCGCTCAGGGATATAGGCAAGGTGGTGACCCTTGGTGCGAGGGCCACTTGCAGTGAACCATCCATCCTCGCCCACTGGCAAGAAGGAAGGGTACTGCACAGAGTCGGCAGAATCCGCCCCCTGATGGCCAGAAAGCCACTCAGCGAGTGGTGCAGCGGGTTGGGTATCCTCGTCCAAGCCGCTGGCATCGATGAGCAGAATGCAACAACCACTGTGAAGCAGGTGCTCAAAGCAGTGACGGGCTTCACGTAACGGAGCATCGAGACGAGCAATGTTCAATCGGCAGCGTTCCGCTTCATCAACGAATGGAATTGATTCTGACTTCAACGGCCAATCGGTCAATGTCATGTGGGTGAGAACCACCAGGTCAGCGGTACATCCCAGCGCTTCGGTAGGCGTCAACACCCGGACAGAACCCAATGCCTCATCTGGAGTTGGTACGGTAAGGCCGGATACCATCTGCCGCATTTCCTCAATCCAATCCAATCCAAATCGTGGTGCGACCTGCCCAAGTGTCCGCTGGCCTGCACGCATGCTGTGGTGTGACTCCAGTAATTGCGAAAGCCCAGCCGTCACACTATCGGTTGAACCATCTATTCTGTCACTAAGTGCCGCCCAGTCCACTGAACGCATTAGGGCGGCAAGCCAATCATCACCTACAGTAGGCGATGGTGGAAGTGGCAACTCCACACCACTGGAACAACCTATTCGCAAGTCGGACTCATCAAGCAACGCGGCTTCGGCCTGACTTAGCAACGGTCGCAACCGATTCGCAAGGGAAAGCAGCCACCATTGACATCGCTCAGCCATCTCAGCAGCCTGTTCCTCACTCTGGTATGGGCTTGGGCGAGGGGCGACTCTGACCGCTGCCAGCCACTTCTCCAACGAGCCGATGCCGCCGACAATATGCCAAGAACGGGCGAGGTTCTCTAAATGTGAGATATTGGGCCGTGGAGTCCAACTTGGCTCACTGGGATGTGCTTCATCGAACAGCCAACTTTCAGTCAACGGCAGGCAACGTTGGCCGGCCACACCTCTCAATGAATCCAACGACCATGCCGTTGGTCCAATGCCAAGAGATGCCATGTTCAGCATCCAATGCACGGACGGACTGGTAAGCAACGGCTCGGACCGGGCGCTGAGAGCAAGGCCAAGTGGCCCCAAAGAACGGTTCCAATCATCGCTGCGTGCCTCTGCCTTCGGGTCGATGATGAGCACCTGCGCGTTAACGTCGGAGGTATCTGAAAGCCAAGAAGCAATGGCTTCGGTAGCGGATTTCACCCCAACCGAAGCACGACTAATCAGTACACGGCCAATCTGACTCTCTACTGCGCTGCCCCCAATGGCATCCCACACCTCATGCAGAGGAATCCATTCCGGTAATGCCTCTGAATCACGTACTGCGGGTACGTCCTCAAGAATCAGCCCGTGCAAGCCAAGCCGGTGATTGCCAATCGGCAAGCCTCCATGCTGGCACAACTGATGCACGGGCAGAAATCGTCGCAGCGATTGCAATAGGCGAACTTCCGAGCGAGAAAGAGTCGGAGGCTGATCCATCAGCAGAATACCGTCAAACCCAGCAAGAGTGAATGGAATATCCCCTCGCAACTCCACCGCTTCGCAGACGGCAACGACGAGATTGTCCTCATGCACTCCGGAAAGTCCCGACTCCACCGAACCTACCGCGCTGCGGTAACCAAGCCAGCCGGGGCCATCCCAACGGCGGACATCCTCCTTGACCAGTGCACGGTTTAGTCTAGCCAAAGAATCGGTCTTGGTCCGACTCCACCGGTTGTCAGGAAGTGGGTGCAGTATTGGGAATGACAACTCTCTCGCCGCATCTGCACAGGCTCCGTGAACCAAAACCGCCGTGGCTCCTCCGGCGGGTAATACCCGCGCAAGTCTGCAGTCCGCCGCTAGGCTCTTACTGAGTGAAGATAGGCTGTGGTGATGCGTTCTGTCAACTGGGGATGATACACTGCCATCGTCGAGACGTGACAGCATCTGCTGACGCGATGCGTCGCTGCTATGGATACACAATAGGCGTCCACTGCCTTCTGAGGTAAGTCCGACGCTAGGATCCAATGCCTGATTTTGGAAGTGCTCGATGAGCCATGCTGGTGGATATCCGCTGTGCACGTGCTCAATAGTGAGCGGTTGCGCGGGGCCAGTGTGCATGTTCAAGTCTGTCATTCCGTCACCTACGAGCACCCTTCTGCATTTGCGACGGTGTATAAGGGGTTGGATGTTTGTGCAGCGCGGAGTGGGTTCCCACGTTGGCTCTCGTTGGTTTATTGCGGGCTTTTTTCATCTCCAAGGCGCGCGAGCGCGACACAGGCGCATGTGCGGGCGGGCGCGAGCGAGCGCGAGCGGGCGCGACCGCGCGCCGCGCACTGTGCGCTCGCGTGCGCGCGTGAGCATCGATTCGCGGTGTCGTATTTACTCCGGCCACTATTTGATTACTAAAACAAATATAATTTATGATATCGGTGTCTGTTGAAAAACCGACATGATAGAGTCTTG
>CAUZSM010000132.1:0-4823 GCA_963582685.1 Candidatus Thalassarchaeaceae archaeon
GCAAATCTGAAAATACCTGAGCGGCGGAAATCAGTTTTTCCTGCACCGCAGTGCCACTGGTTACCTCAGTCTCCTCACGGAGAATTACCACGGGTGGCTTGCCTGAGCCCTCATCGGTCATGCGGCTTTCCGACCTTGCTAGTCCTCAAGAACCCTGCGATAACAAGGGGCGGCCATGTATTCCTCTAAACTACCTACGTCATCACTACTTACTGTGATGATATGATGTATGCTCTTCATAACATAAAGCGAATACTGTATGATTGGAGGTGAGATAAAGCATGACGTACAACAACAGCCCATACGGTGGTCTTGAGAAGACATTGTTCAAGGAGGACAATGACTGGTTTACGACCACAAAACCATCTGGATGGATGCACGAAGGCAGGAAGAGCGACCCCTTCCACAGCACATTCGATGATCGGGGCATCTTCCAGCACCAGACGTACCGGTACCCAGGTGGCGTTGAGTACCGCTACCCCTGAGGGGTTACTAACGTAGTGAAGGGTGCTGCCTTCAGCAGTCAACAGCCCAGCCGGCTCCGGGTGAGGGAGTCAATGACAACCGGGACCTAGGCACGTCTCTAAACTGCCTATACTAGGAGAGTGATAGATATGATGAGTTACTACTACAAGCCCAAACCGTGCGGCTGCGGCTGCACCGAGCGCTGCGCCCGGTGCTGCGATTGTACTAGGTTCCCGCTATTCTTTGAGTCCTGCCTGATGTGTGGACAATTCGTGTGTTGCTGTTGGTGACCTAAAGAACAGACGGGCAACATCAACCGCTGCATGTTCTTCGCAAGGACGAAGGAGGAGTGAGGTGGAACGTGTACCAATGGCTCGCATGCTTATCGATGTCAAGATGCGTGAAGCTGCATTACGCGTCATCGACTCAGGTAGGTGGGTCAAAGGCCCCGAGCACCTCTCTTTCGGCGCGGAATTGGCTTCGTATTTTGGCGCGATAGCCGCGGCACCCTGTGCTAACGGCTCACTGGCTTTGGTCGCTGCCCTTCGACTGCTCGGCGTAGGCCCTGGTGCTGAGGTGGTGGTGCCGGCCTTCACCTTCATCGCCAGCGCGACCTGCGTTGATCAGGTGGGTGCCACCCCGGTTTTCGTTGATGTTGAGGATGAATACATGACGATGTGCCCCAAATCCCTTGCTGCAGCGATTACCGAATCTACCGCCGCAATCATTGCGGTGCATTTGTTCGGTCAGCCGGTCGACCCACGTGTTTTCCAAGTGGCAGAAGAAGCAGGTATTCCAGTGATAGAGGACGCTGCGCAGGCCCACGGTGCAATGATTGGCGATGCAATGGTCGGCAGCCTTGGGGAGTTGGCAACATTCTCTTTCTTCCCGAGCAAGAACATGACGGTCGGCGGCGATGGAGGAGCCATTCTTGCTAATCGAGGTGACCTCGCTGACCAAGTGATGAAGGTCATTGACCATGGTAGAGAGCAGAAACATCGTCACGATATACTCAGCAGTAATTTCCGTCTTTCTGAGATTCAATGCGCTCTCGGCAGCCTCAGTCTTGTTGGGTTGGAGGAACGGGTCCAGCGCCGAGGAGAAATCGCCAGCCGACTACGAAACGCGTGCAAAGGGGTAGTTGGGATTAGGGCCCCATCACCCCGCGTTGGCTGCAGGCACGGCTGGAACCAATTTGTCGTTGCAACCGACGATGTAACTGGCTTGCAAGCACATCTTGACCGGCACGGTATCGATAGTGCAGTACACTACCCAATTCCGTTGCACTTACAACCGGTTTATCGGAATCACCCACAGGCCAAAAAAGGGGAATTTCCTACATCTGAGCGTTTGGCACAAAACACGCTCGCCATACCAGTTCACCCAATGCTTGAGGAAGACGAGATAACCCGCATCGAAGCGGCTCTTTGCTCATGGTCACCGTCATAATCAGGATGACCAATCACGCCAAGGGGAGCGAGCAAGGCCTCCAGAGCCATATCGACTGTCTGTGGTAACTTCAGGCCCAAGCCAATATGGCAAGGAGTAGTTTGTCATTGGTTCATCCAATTCCATTTCTGCAAGCCACAACCCTGCATTACTACCTTCGAATCTGTCGACAACCCACTGGGAACCATCCTTTCCAGTTAGACCGAATCGGCGCTTGACAACAGTAGGCCACCTCCATGATTCCACATGATGTTGAATCAGTTCGCGCACCACCTCAAACTCCCATTCGATTCTTGAAGGACCAACACTTCTTCCTTTGATGGTGACGAACGCATCGTCGCCTGCAATCCGCAATCGGGGCGTGCAGCCAGTTTCATTTTTCAGCAACGAATCAATGCTCCAGGCCTGTGCTTTGGATAGTCCACCCACTAGAATGACGCCCTCAAAAAACAGTTGTTCACCAATGACTGTGAATGCCTCCGCTGGCGGATAGCATTGCACGTATCTGGTGCCAATTCCTAGAGCAGGAAGACGATGCGGTTCAGCGACGAGGTACCGCCGTTCGATTTCAACAGGAACCTCAAGCACGGTTTTGTCGTGTGTCCTATGTGTATTCAGCATAACGCCGAACAGATCAATTCCAACCCCGCGCGAAAAATGCCTTGATTTAACCTCTGAAAATAAAAAAGGGACGAAGGGGAAAACCCCTCCGCCCCAATAGGTAGGAAAATCCTACTCTTCGTACTTAAATTTCGACCCGTTAGGTCGTCTTGGGGAACGATAGTGGATTTTCGACTCACGTCTAACATACACTTTCTTTTTCCCTTCTTTAGTTGCAGCCATATTAATGACCCCAGCGCCGCGGATAATTGCCGGGCTATAACCCTCGCGCTTAGGGAAAAACCGTGACACCCGCGTTTTTGGGGTAAATAACACGATTCTCGACTAAAAGGAGTTTTACTTTTTTGTCTCATCTATGTGCCGAGGCCATCAGAAAGGCAACGGTTTATCCAATCGTTCGACCATTTCCACATATCGGTTGGTGTGTTCTGTTCCAGGCACCTTAATCACGAATTGCCAATAACGCCATGCCGCTACTGCTAGTATCGCATAGCGATGTAGGTCAGGAAGGGCTGCTTGTTCTGCATCTGTCAATGGCCGAACCGACTGATATCCGTCCAACAACGCATCCCACAATTCAGGAACTGGCAAGCCATCCTTCCAGCCAAACCCAACATAGGTAGTCACTAGGTCCATTGCGAGCGATTCTATACAGATCTCCTCAAAATCAAGTAGGGCGAGAACCTCCCCCTCCCGTCCAATCACATTGTCAGGATACAGGTCACCATGGATGATACCACAGGGGAGATCCATCGGAATCCTTTGCTTGAGAAGACGAGTTTCTTCTTCTAATAACAGAAGGAACGGAGTCATAGAACCATCTTTCTGCGCGTCTCTGACCAACTTCTCCCATAGAACATATCCAATTGCGAATGTGGTGGGAATGCTCTCATGAACTGGAACCTCATGCAATCGTGCCTGCGCCTTGCCGAGTTCGTAAAGTGAGGAAGAATCCGATGGCAGCCAGCCGCCGTCGATATACGGCATCAACATCCACGCCAGATTATCCTTGATAAGCATCCGTTCACCATTTTCCAGCAGCAATGGGGCTGGTGTAGGCACACCGTGTTCTGCGAGCCAACATGTATGCTTGATTACCAGTTCTACTTCATCCGGCGTCCTTTCATCCCAGACCTTCAGAACAAGTTGCGAGCCATCGTCGAGGGTGAGTAAATAATTCGAATTGGCCCACCCTCCAGTAAGCGGTTGCATCTTACTCAGTGCTGCCACTCCAGCCGCCGTCAGCAACCACGATGCCTCTTCCGCACTGACCTTGGTATAAGCCATCAAGCCACCTCAGTCTAAGTCAGCCACCTGATGAATTGCACTTCTGAACATGGAAATTGAGCGTCGATGGTCGATGACACCCGCGTGCTCTCGGGCAGCATCTCCTAGCTCACCCCGTCGCTCGTACACCTCACGCAACGCCGCGACCCAATCATCCAGTGACGCATCGTATGACAGGTTGATTCCCCCGGGCCCAACTGCTTCTGGTTGTGCGCCAATATCCACACAGACCGTTGGAACTCCATACAATCCACCTTCGTTGGTCACTCGACCCCATGAACCGGTGCTTTCGAAGACCAAGAGGTGCACATCAACGTGGTCGAATACTTCTGAAATAGGTGTAAATCCGTAACATTCCGCATTCGGATGGCGACGCAATGCCTCGACATGACCTCCGCCACCGTAAATTTCAACGATAGCCTCAGGCCAATCGTCAGCAAGTCGTGGTAGCAGCCGGTGATAGAAGGCCAATCCCTTTTCGGGGCTTGGTGTCACAATAGCAATTCTTGGAGCATCCGCTTCAGACCTTGCAGCCATACCTTTCTCCCTCTGTGCAGCAACGGTCGCAGCATCACCGAATCTCGCAGTAAAATCCACTGGCAGCGGTACATGAAAACCCTGCTTGATGTCAAATTTCTCGCGCACTTGTTCTATCAGCCCAAGCCCCGCACAACAGACTCCTGCAGCACTTTCTAGACATTCCCTGAATAGGTCGGGATGGCGAAATTGTATCTCATCACGCACGAAGCACACGTATGGTATCGAAAGTTCCCTGAAAGCGGCAGAAGCACCCGGCGCCCAATCCAATTGAGTTACTCCAACCAGCGGCTCTCCCGCTTGTTCTGCTTCAGCCTTCATCTTGGTTAATTGTGGTGCAATCCAACGCTGGAATTGCCGGTTTCTCCGGACAAGGTGCTTCCTCTGCAGGCTAAGGTGGGGTTTCCCGGTTTTCTTGTCACGTAATCTCCACGCAGCACCTGACAGCAAACCCTCAATTTTTA
>CAUZSM010000133.1:0-4754 GCA_963582685.1 Candidatus Thalassarchaeaceae archaeon
ACTAACTCTGAATCAGACTCATGTGGCGGTGAGGACATCAATCCGGGAGCACCACCCATGGCGAATAGAACATGGTCGGCATCTAACTCTAAGGCCACTCTATAGACAATATCATCTCCACTCAGGATTCCGAAATCCAATTCTCCTCCCACATTTACAACATCTCCGAACGAGACTGCTACGCGCCCGTCACCATGCGAAAAAATTGAGATATCACCTGAGAAATTCGGTCCTGTCCCAGTTGCCCAATCTCGAGGTCTTACAGAAAATGTGTCGATTCCACTCGAGGTCAAACCATCGACTACGATCGAATTCAAGAGGTCCATGTCGCTTCTAACCGATTGAACAGCCTCGTCCTGACTACTGAGCCCCAATGTGTCCTGAGGTGTCCAACCAGGTTTCATTCGACCCTGGGCGAGAGACCATGCCTTTGCCTTCAAATGGCCATAACTGCCTGCACCATGTACTACTATGACACGGAATCCGAGGTCGATTATATCCGATACCGCCTCACAAAGTCCAGAAATGACATCGGGTTTTGCAGTGCACAATATACCCTTGTCGGTGATTAACCCGCCGCCGAACTTGATGACCACCAACTCTGTCATGTACTCTCGTGAGCGGCCGAGGCTGATGTGGGTTGCGGGTGCCATGTCCGCCGGGTTGATGAGGGTTGGATGGGTGCGCCATCTGTGAGCGAAGGTCCATCACTAGAGGAATTCCGCCGTTGGCTCCAAGAGGAGTTAGTGATGGCTGACTCAATCAAGAGCAAGTCCCTGCGAGAGAACAGACGCTGGCAGCTGGAATCGGCACTACAAGAGGCGATGGCCTTCCATGCAAGTGTCAGCCTCCTTCAGGCAGCTGAATTACCACTCTTCGAAGAGGCTGCATCAGTGCGTCTTCTCGCCACGGAGGAGGAAGCGGCCAGTGTCAAATCTTCTGGAAGCGATGGGGATTATTGCGTAAAGTGTGATGAACCGATGGATTCTGAACTTGAATTCTGTCCAGTTTGTGGCCACTTCAAGTGAGCAGTGTACTGCCCTCAATCAGAGAACTCGGATATTCAGTCCAAGCCGTGGTAAGCCGGGATAGAAACGGTCACTCTTCTTCTTCGGCCCACTGTTTGAGCATCAAATCGTACTCAACATTGTTCTCTTCGATAAGAGCACAATATGTGCCTTCCACACTTTCAGTCAGATAGACCGTGGTTCCAGCATGATAGACGATGTCTCCGTTGGCCTGCATCTGAATGGTGTCGATTTCCAGGATTACAGGGCGATGGTGGTGAACATGACCAGCATTGGCGGCGGTGGTGACGGTTTTGGAGAGGTGGACCCATTTTCTGGAACCCGGAGAGATGCCTGCTTCAAGGTGAACTTCCAACTCATCGGGCGCACACGGGTAGTAGAGCAACTCGGGGATGTTTTCGGTAGGGAGATCCAACTCTATTTCCACTGTGTGGGCGTAGGTGGCGCGAACACTTCCTCCACGAACTTCGTACCGGCCCTTCGGGTCTGTGTTGACAATCGCCTCGATGTGCCTGTCTCGGAGCCAATGCTTGCGACGGTCCTTCCTTGCAATGGCTGTCGATAACTCACGAATGCTGACCCAGCCGTTGATGTCCATGTCCAAGTCGAATTTCTCGGGAAAATGGCGAAGAATTCCAGCCATCCGTCGAGCGATTTGGTCTCGCTCTCTATCGTTCATGACGAACTTTCCTTCGCTGTTACAAGCGGGGCAAAGTGGTCCTTCGAAGTGACCGTGGAGGTGACACTCTCTTATCATCGGAGGCGGCGACCGACGCACCGTTCATGAACCCCTCGGTCAACAGTTGCCGATTACCCTCCCGTCTTTCGTCAATGATTATGACAGCGCGCCATGTGGCAGGGCTATGCGTGCCGTAATTGCAGGCTACACCCGATCACCTTTCCAACCTGCCAACAAGGGTACTTTGGTGGATGTCAGACCTGAGGACTTCGCATCTCAAGTTGCCCAGGAAACTCTCTCTCGAACTGGGGTTTCTGGAGAGAATGTCGAAGACCTGATGCTCGGCTGCGCCTATCCTGAGGGTGAACAAGGGCTCAACCTCGGGCGGATTCTCACCTACATGACCGGACTCCCCACCACAGTGCCTGGAATGACCACCAACCGTCTCTGCGGTTCTTCGATGCAGGTGATTCACAGCGCTGCGGGTGCCTTGAAGATGGGTTCAGGAGATTGCTTTCTCTGTGGCGGTGTAGAGTCCATGTCTCGGGTTCAACGGGGTGGCTTCAATCGCTCCCCGCACCCCGCTCTTGAAGTTAGACTTCCAGAAGCTTACATTGCGATGGGATTGACCGCTGAGAATTTGGCGGTAAGCCATTCCATCGATCGAGTTCGTCAGGAGGAGTTTGCGCTCCGCAGCCACCAGAAGGCTGTGCGGGCTGATTCTCATTCCCACTTTGCAGACGAGTTGGTCAGCATCACCACTCCTAATGGAGAGGTAAACTCTGACGGCTGCATCAGGGCTACGTCTACGCTTGAGGCGATGGCCGGGTTGAAGCCTGCTTTTGATGCAGCAGGGTCTGTTACCGCTGCGACCTCTTCTCCGCTAACTGATGGCGCATCATTTCTGCTCGTCTGTTCGGAGGATTTTGCGGTGGAACAGGGAATCAAACCCCTGGCTTCCATCGTCAGCACCGCGGTAGCCGGGGTGCCTCCTGAAATAATGGGGATAGGTCCTGTGCCGGCGACTCAGAAAGCCCTTTCACGCGCAGGTATTGGCCTTGATGAGGTATCTGTCATCGAATTGAATGAGGCGTTTTCAGCACAATCAATTGCGGTTCTGTCAGATCTCGGAATCGATGACGATGACCCACGCGTCAATATTGATGGAGGTTCCCTAGCCATCGGTCATCCGCTCGGTGCGAGCGGCGCCAGAATCACAGGGAAAGCGGCGAGTCTGCTGGAGCGAGTCGGGGGCCAATACGCGCTTGCTACGATGTGTATTGGGGGCGGCATGGGTATCGCCACAATCCTTGAATCATGGCAGCCATAATCCATGGATTCGGCGGAACTCCTATTTGGGTCGGCTGTGGCCATCTACCCGATGGCATTCAGAAAGCGCCCGTTCGTCGGGAGCAAAGGCGGCAGAGAAGCAAAGGACAACCTCTCTGTGAGTGACGAGGGTGACTGCGCCCGCTGCGGTGGCGATGCCGGCCCATCATCCATGGATGGCTATTTTTCATGCGTCCGCTGTAACTACGAGTGGAGGGACCCAAATTTTTCAACCAAGAAGAGGGAGCGAAATTTCGAGAGTATTGAGAAGGATTCCCAGATGGTCGATAAGTTTCGATCTGAACTTGAGAGTGGAACCGGTATAACCAGGGTTTTGGGTATTGAACAACATCTAACCGAGGAACAGGAATCTAGCCTTGGAAGGCTACAGGACAAGTGGGTTGACGGGATGCACGGTCACTACAATGCTGCCGATGAGGAGCGTAAACCTCTCATAATCAACTTCGATGAAGAGGACAACATTATCGATACTGATGTTGGTAAATTGACCATCTTGAACAATGATTTCGACGGTGGGGAGGAGGTTCGAGTGGAATATCCAGGTCTCGGAACAGAATTCTATGGCTATGATTCTGGTGATGGAAGAGGTTGGCGGCGAGGCCGAAATGGAGACGAGACTGCTCGGAACATAGCGACCATCATCAACAGAGAGAGCGAGTTAGTTCACGCTTACTCTGAAGGGAACACAGTCATTTTTGAACTTAGGGACTCCTCTCTAGACCCCAAGGCTTTGGTTCTCTTCGTAGATGACCCTGGTGACAGGGATTTAGTTGCTGAGAAAGATGGAGTCACTTTGGATGCGGCTGCAATGAGCATTGAATCAGACTATCAGGCGGCTGTTGAGCTAATGTTGAGTGACGGGATCATCACTCCTAGCGAAGACCAACTCCTCTGGGCTATGAGACAGCACCTCTCCATCAGCGAAGAGCGCCATATGAAGATTATTTTGACACTCTTCGGCGACAGCGTCCTCAAGGAGTGCACCGGCTGTGGAAAGGCGGTCCCCCTCTACACAGAACATGACGCTTGGTATTGCAGCGGCTGCGAAATGTGGGTGTGACGCGGGCAATTGGTGAGCAATTGAATGGGTATGGTTAATATGCCGGCGCTGCCGGACCTGAATCGACGGTGATTGGAATGGCAGATGACACACTCTACATTGGTGTTGACTTGGGGACCTTCCGCTCTGTGGTGGTGTCCAACAAGGGGCATGAGGAACAGGTTCTGACAGTGATTGGAACCCCAAAGGATTCCATCGCTAAGAATTTCCTCCGTCGCGATGTGCTATTCGGCGAGGAAGCGCTGAAGAATCGGTTGGCGCTGAATCTCTACCGGCCCCTCGAACATGGTGTCATCAAGGATACCCCAGAGGACAAGAAGTTCATCGCTCACTTCATCAACCACATGATCAACCTCTCCGACCCTGAGGACTACGGCCGAGTGGTGGCGGTCATCGGAGCACCTGCTGAAGCGAGTCATGTCGACAAGACCGCAATTTTCGATGCAGCTGCTGGTACGGTCAACGCTTGCATGATTATTTCCGAACCATTCGCAGTAGCCTACGCATTGGATATGCTCGACCATACTCTGGTTGTAGATATTGGCGCGGGTACAACCGATATATGCAGGGTCTATGGGACCATCCCTGGTCCTGAGGATCAACTCCACATCAACATGTCCGGAGACAGAATCGATAA
>CAUZSM010000134.1:0-4719 GCA_963582685.1 Candidatus Thalassarchaeaceae archaeon
TTTCGGGATTTTTCTGTTATTGCAATCCCATGTGCGCTGACGCATCCATAGGTTGCTCCACTATATTCGTAGACGATTTCTCCTTTGAGAAAATCTCTAGGAACCCAACGGTAATCTTTGCCGAGGACATCTTTGATCAAAATGTACTTTCTAACCATGTGTGTCCGTAGGGGTGTTGCATCTTAAATCAAAGGGAGGCCCTTACGACCGTATACGAACGCAGGGGTAGCCTCTGCTCAGAATAGGGATACTGGACAGATAGGCGCATAGCCACAATCTCGGCATTGACGTCGCTTGCTCGCGCCTTCCAGTGAGTCGATATCATCGAATCCATCCAATCGCAAGTGAACCCTGCGCAGCCGTACGAGGTCAGCCCTGAGCAATTCTCTGCTCTCATCCAACCAATACTCATCAGCGGGTCGCTTCCACTGCACCCAGCCGTTCCATCTCCACGCTACCCGCGTAATCGAATAGGAGCGGGGTGTGGTTGGCATGGTAGGTTGCCTCACAGCCCAATCTAGCATGGCGCCAAGTTCCAGTCTCTGCACTGCATTCGGTGCGGTTGCCCCCGCCTCCATGGTGATGCGAATCAGTTGCCAGCCGCCGTTGAAGCGGGCGATGATGTCTGGAATAACCCACAGTAATGCATCGTCGGTGATGTCTGGTTCCAGCCTCTCAAGCGGCATCCATTCCTGCGCTTCGCCGCTCAGAATCGATTTGATGACCGGAACCTTGCAGATTCCTTGTAGCCGGTGCAATCCTTCTCGGACCATTTCCTCGATTTCTTCTGCGGGTAGTCGATGATGCGCTCCACCTCCGCCTGTTGTGAAGGCGGCACGAATTATGTCTCGCAGCCAGGCATTTTGATCTCCATCGCTGTGCGGCTCTCCCCGATGTACACCCTTCAACAGCCGCTCTATCACTCGCGCAACCGCTCTACGCATGTGGTCTGCTGCCGGTCGCTGAGCGCCCAACTTCCACATCGTGGCGGCGTCCGGATTATTCTCACGCCATCCACCGGGCCACGCAGCACTTCCCTTCAGATACATCATCGCGTATCTTCTCGGACATTCTTCTAGCAGTCTGATTCTGCTCGCACTCCAACTTGTTCTCATTGTTCTTGACATAGTCACGGTGCTGAAACGTCAGGGTTCTAAGCGATATCGCAGAGATGTTGAGGCACTCAAGCAACTATCGGCTACGCCGATGTAGTTCATCCGACGAGGGTAGCCCAAATCGGGCCAAGCATGAGCCAGACCAACAACCAAATCACGTATCCAGCCAGCACAACTCCCCAAGTGCGGGCCATCTGAGGTCGAGCCAGACTGCCACCGAGTCGCGATATTGGCCCTCCTATGGCAGCGATCAGTCGAATCATCAAGGTGACAAGTCCAGCGAGCACGATGAGGAATATCAACATCAGCGGCCCGGTGAGGAATCCAAGACCACCTGCGACAACTCGGGTTCCGACCAACTGCGCAATCAGAGTGGGGGCGGCCACCCAGAGCATCCAAGCGAACCAATGTCCCATCCTCGCATCCCAGATGAACATCTCCTCGTCTCGCCATCTTCGGTAAACCTCAGGCAGCCGATTGTAGGTCATTTTGGTCAGGAAATCGATCTCGGGAACCCTCTGCCAGACGATGAGAGATACCGCCTGCCAGCCCAGCCAGATTGTCAGAACCAATTCGACGAAGGTCCAGGAATGTCCGCCAAGGATGATTGCTGCAAGGCTGACTGGCACGGCCCAGACCGTGAAACCGATGGTTGCAGCACCAAAGGTGCCCAGCCAGCCTGCGAAGGGGACCAGCACCTCTTCTGGCGCTTCGACCCTGCGTGCTGGCAATCCGACGAATAGCAGCGGCATCAATACGAGCAGGGTCAATAAATCGAACATCTCGAGGACCGAGCGACCACCACCCGATATTGCATCATCAACACTCGACTTGATTTGGGTGGTCGACATCGATGATGGCCTCCAATCGACGACGAATCCGGCAGCGTCGATGATTACTACACCATCAGCCACGCCGGTGGGCAATTGCCCTGCTACGCCACCGTCCGCTTCATCGATGAGTAACGGCCATGAGCCGTTCAGATTAGCAGCGTGTGCATCTCCATCAACCATCTCCAATGATTTCCCTGTCATCAACTGGGCGAAAGCGACAGAATCACCGAAATCATCTATGGTATCTCGGAAGTCATCTGCCTGCAGGTCCGCAGATGGTGAGCCGATAGTGAAGACTCCGAGTACCAACGCATCCTTGCCGTCGAGCAATTCGCGCAGACTGGCATCTCCTCCTCCGTGAGTCAGCAGATTGAATGACGGAGCCGCACTCTCTTCTCTGCTTTCACCGATATTCATATCTGGCATGGCGCCGATTGCCCCCAGTGCTGTGAGTGCAATGAGTCCAATGACTACTAGAACAGGCCAAGGCGGAATATTGCGGTTGAACAGCCAACCGATGAATCCCAGAGCCCCAGTGATAGGCAGGATGGCGAATGCTGCTGCTCCAAGCAGAGCAGAATCCGGTTCTTCGACCATGAAGCGTAGAACACCGATGGCGTGGCAGCGGATGTTATCGTCACCATCGACCAATCTCAGACAAACATCAATCGCATGCACTCCCGGTGTCAGAGTCTTGTTGCCAACCCAAGTCAAAGCGCTGCGATTGCCTTCGACCAACCTTGTGCCCTGTTCAGGTGATTCCATGTGGTCGATATGCTCATCTTCGGGAGGTATTGAGTCGTAGTGTACTGCTTCATACCATTCATCGTATGGTCCAAGCACATCGAAGATGACATGGGTATAACTCGCTTGTCCCCACGGTGAGATTGGAGTGAACTCGATTCGCATCACACCATTATCGTCCACCATCACATCCAGTTCTGGAGTGAGGATGTCAGCATCAAGGACGACACTAGAGTATAGGTCGTAGGTACCCCACCAAAGAATGCCGTTGAGGCCACAGTTGTGTTCGACTTCTACTGTGAGTGAGATCACGTCTCCGGGACTCATAGTTGCGTTTAGTGACGAGGTAGCAAGGAATTCGTGTGCATTCTGCCAATCCTTGTCCATCGCTAGGGAGTTGGTCGGTTCTGAATCCATGACGGTGGTTGAGCCGACATTCAAAGTCACCATGAACGAAGTGTCTCCACCCAGAGGTGTCCCCGGTAATCCGTTGGTAATTCTGCAACCGGTATTCTCCGAGTCCAAGGAGGCATACAGCCTGACCGTAACGTTGCCGTTGAGCGTCACAGTTTCTGAGACCGGCTCACTTGATACCTCGACTATGGTTGGATTCACTGCAGAGCCGATTTTGCTGAAATCTGCCCGGCCAGCCGGTTGTCCTGTCACCATGGGGAAGTTGCGGCCAAGGGCCGGATTTTGCTCGCTACCGTTGATGAATAGATAGTGTTCATTTGGCATTTCCCATTCAAGTCCAGGTCCCGATGGAAGAGTTTCCAAACCATCGACGTTGGTTGTTGAAAACAGTGAGAGCATCAGCAGTGCAATGACAGATAGCAGTACGACTCTAGTCGTGTTGGTGCCTTCACTATCGTTGGTCACAGTATGTTCGGAGAATCTCCCTCCTCATCAACCCGGCGGCCATTCGGCCGCCGACGCCCGCCTATACGCGAGGGATTGCAAAAAATCCTCACAATCCGAAATGGCTGAGTAATGGGATTGCCAGCAGGGTTCCAGATGAGATTGCCAGTGCATTGACTGTACCTTTGCCGATGTATCCCCGATTCTCCAGCACCGCTCCGAACAAGGAGTCAATTTGGCATCCGATGAAGCCAATCAAAGTGACGAATGCGATGAGCATACCCGCTCCATTTGCGTCGAATGATCCAGCGAGGGATGATTGTAGAATGACTGCTACAACGCCGACCATCGCCGCTCCTGCCAATGCAGCAAACTGACCGTTCGGACTGAATCCACCGTTAATTCCCGGCTCGCACGGTTGCATGGTGGTAATCATCCTCACTCGCTCATCGAGGCATCCGAATTCGCTGGCGAAAGTATCTGCCGCTGCCACTGCAACCGCAGCAGTATACAGCGGCATGGCGGCGCTCCAATCCTCTGACATGAATGCCCATATTGCGATGATTCCGGGAACTCCACCATTGGCGATGACGTTGGTCCAAGCCCTTTCTCCGTCTTCGCCTTCTGCGAATCCCTTGGCCATTTTCTCCTCCCAGCGCCAGTGAGTAGCGACAAAACCAGCAATGAGGAATGTCAGCAGGATAATCAGCCATGTCCAGTGGCCCAATATGCCGACAATCAACCCAAGAATTGCTGCAGCAACGGTGCCTTCATTGTCAAGGATATTCCTCATTCTGCTCGCTACGACCAGAATAATAACGAGGCTGAGGGAGATAGCGAGATTAGTCGAATCGAATCCGCCGACAATCTCAGACATGCAACTCACCTGCGGCAACCGCAGTGCAACCGAACTGATTTCATCGGTTGAATGTTACCTACAGCCTTAGGGCTGTAAATAGGGTTCAGATACACCTACCTAGCCGGCAATCTGTGTGTGAGGTGGATTTGGAGGTTGTTTGGACAAACTACTCTGTAATTCATCCAAATCACTGCCATCGGGGGCATTTCTTACTCCCCGCAGTAGTCCAGAACCAATCAGCAGCACCCCCGCTACTAGCAAGCCAATCCAACCGAGCATTACTAGAATCGTCAGGACATCAGACCACCCG
>CAUZSM010000135.1:0-4664 GCA_963582685.1 Candidatus Thalassarchaeaceae archaeon
TGTATCGACCATGAGGGATTGCAATGGATTCAGATGTTGACCCGTTCGACCTCTCCAAAGTGCTGGAAGGAGCAGCCCAGACTCACCTTGACCCGACGGTCTCCTGTATGCGTCTACATGCTGAATATGAGCCAGCCGGTGACCAGCAACAAGCAATTGAAAAAACAATTTCCCAATTGGAAAAATCACAGTCAAGAGGAGTGATGCTCGGCGTCACAGGCTCGGGTAAGACCTTCGCGATGGCTCATATCATCCAGAAGCTGAACCGCCCAACCCTGATTCTGTCCCACAACAAAACTCTCGCAAGACAGCTTTGGCAGGAAATGTCCAGCCTTTTCCCTGAGAATGCGGTCGAATATTTCGTCTCCCACTACGATTACTACCAGCCTGAGGCTTATCTGCCAAAACGCGACCTCTACATCGACAAGGAACTATCGCTGAACGAGCGCATTGAGCAGGAGCGATTCTCAACGGTTGCATCGTTGGTTACCCGGCCAGATGTGGTTGTAGTTGCAACTGTCTCGGCCATCTATGGCCTCAATCCCCCCGAAACTTTCCTTCAGCAGCATATACGGATATCAGTTGGGCAAACTGTCGATCCACAGGAAGTAGTTCGTGAACTGGTCTCTCTGCAGTATCGCCGCGTCAGCGGAGAAATCACTCGCGGTGAATGCCGATTACGTGGTGAGGTACTCGACATTTGGATGCCGAGCCGCGACGACCCGCTCCGAGTTTGTTTTGATCTTGACTCAATCACTCGCATACAGGTCTGTGAGGCAGTCTCTTGGGAGGCACTGGATGAAATTGAGGAAGCATGGATTCATCCACGGGAATTCTTCATGACCGGGCCTGAGCGATTTGAGAAGGCCTTGGAGGATATCGAGTTTGAACTCGGAGAGCGAGTGGATTGGTTCGAGAAACAAGGTAAGGACTTGGAGGCTCATAGGCTGGAAACCAAGGCTCACTATGACCTCGAACTATTGCGAGAAATCGGTCACTGTAAGTCGATTGAGAATTATTCAATGCACTTTGATGGCCGCAAACCAGGAGAGCGCCCCTATTGCCTCCTCGACTTCATGGCCGCCTGTTCAAAGGCATTCCATAAGGACCCAGAAAAATTCCTCGTCATCATGGATGAAAGCCACGTCACTTTACCTCAACTAGGGGGCATGTTTGCCGGGGATAGTTCGCGCAAGCAGAATCTCATCGAGCACGGTTTCAGACTACCAAGTGCTGCTGATAATCGGCCACTCCGCATCGATGAATTCCAATCTCTAGTCCCACAGATGCTCTATGTTTCAGCCACCCCTGGAGAGAGAGAATTGCGCCATCTCTGTGAGGTCACTGGCCAGCCGGTTCCAGACAACCTGCTGCATGTGCGTGGGGGAGGGGGAGCGGAGGAGCCCGAGTTGAAGGAGCCCAAGCGTAGGGCTCTGCTCAAGGATGCACTGCGCCAGATAGAGGGCATTGTACGGATGGAGATGCGCCCTACTGGATTGCTTGACCCGGCCATCGAAGTTAGACCAACTGAAGGACAGATACAGGATTTGCTCGATGAGATAACTGCCTGCACTGCAAAGGGTGAGCGGGTGCTGGTGACCGTGATGACAATCAAATTCGCAGAGGAGGTCGCCGACTACCTACAGCAAATGGGCGTGAAGGCGCATTATCTACACAGCGAAATTGACACGATTGAGCGGTCTGAAATCATTAAGGCGCTACGAATCGGGCATATCGATGTCATCGTAGGAATCAATCTACTGAGAGAAGGATTGGACCTGCCTGAAGTTTCGTTGGTCGCTATTTTTGATGCGGATCGAGAGGGATTCCTCCGAAATGAGCGGTCGTTATTGCAAACCATCGGCCGCGCCTCTCGCAACGAAAATGGTCACGTCATTCTGTATGCTAACAAAGTCAGTTTGGCGATGGAGAGTTCCATTACTCAAACAGTTGAGAGACGCGCACGTCAACAAGAGTACAACCAAGCGCATGGAATTACCCCACAGACAATTCGCAAAGCCCTTCCAACAATGGGTATTGAGGCTGAACAATTGCTGGCTGGCACCGCTGGCAAGGGGGTAAAAGGCGGCAAACGGATGGTCGGAGGTGGAGGTAGCCGCTCTAGTCGCCAAGACGACAAGGCCCTCGTCAAGAAATTTGACCTCGGTGCAGGTTCGTGGGGTGAGGAAGGTGGCGGAGCCACCGGTGATGAGTCAATACTCACCAATATCAGCCAACCCGCTTGGGCAGCGGTGGCGCAACAGCACTTCGACGACACTGTTGCAAGCGAGGACCAGAGGGTCCAACTCATCGAGCGATTGCAGAAGGAAATGAGGCATGCAGCAGCCAGACTCGACTATGAAAGGGCCGCAGCACTACGAGATAGAATCTTCCAATTGGATAATGAAGTTTCTAATTGAGATATTTCTACTGAGACTAACTATAGTCTCATCGAATTGTCACCACTGTCAACCCAGAAGGTTGACCGCTCGATTCAAGAGTGGATGTCCATTGGCCACCTCGTTCCCATGGCAATCAATCCCGATGACTTCGACGTACCAGTCGAGGATTACGACTTCAGCACAGCCTCGTCGGTATCTTCGCTGATTGACCAGATGGCAAGCGCCGGTGGCTTCACAGCCACCAAGTTGGCCCACGCCCGTGATATCCTGCGGGAAACTATCGCCAAAACCGATGAGGAGGGTGTGCTGAACTGGCTCTCATTCCCTGCTTGCCTATGCGCCACCGGTACTCGCGGATTCTTTGTTGAGGCCGCCAAACGCAAAGCGTTCAACATCATCGTAACCACCTGTGGAACTCTCGACCATGATATCGCTCGTTCGTATCGGAAATATTTTCATGGCGCATTCGAACTCGATGATGTTGAGTTGGGCGAACAGGGTCTGAACCGTCTTGGTAACGTCATCGTTCCGAACGAATCCTACGGTGAAATCCTCGAGCAAACTGTTCTGCCGTGGTTGCAGGAGATCGAGGCAGAGCGCAAGGAGGCAAATCCTGACAATCCTTGGCGTGGCTTTGGTAGCGTTGAGTTGTGCTGGGCTTTCGGTGACCGAATGGAAGATGAGAGTAGCCTGCTTTACTGGGCTGCAAAACACCGTATTCCCATCGTCGTTCCCGGTCTTTCAGATGGAGCCATTGGGGCGCAGTTGTTTATTCACCGCCAGAAGAACCCCGATTTCATGATTGATTTCCTAGCTGATGAGCAAATCCTCTCCGACCTGACATGGGCCGCTAAGGAAAGTCATGCGCTGATGGTTGGCGGTGGTATCTCAAAGCACCATGTCATCTGGTGGAATCAATATCGTGGTGGACTCGATTCAGCTGTCGGGATCACCACTGCTCCCGAGCATGACGGCTCCCTATCTGGAGCAAGACTCAGAGAAGCAATCTCTTGGGGAAAGGTCAGACCAGAGGCACCTCAGGTCACTGTCGAGGGTGATGCCTCAGTGCTATTGCCGATTCTCGGTGCTGACTTATTCACTTGAGACGGCAAGGCATTCCATCAAGCCAACGCGCATTGCTGTCATCGGTCGCCAACCATCAGTACCTGCTGCGACCAGAGCATCGTGAAGCGGCGCAAGGTTTGGTCGTCTGCGCTTTCCTGTATAGGATACTGCTGCTGGAGTGGGAACTTCAGACAGGCTTGCAGTGGTGTGGCTATGGCCCATAGTATTCAGCCACCGTTGCCACAAACCCTGCATCTCGTCGAGCACCATTTCTTGTGTCCACGCCCGACGCCCGCATACATCGAATGTACCGATGACTTCTGCATCTATCAGCGTCTTGACCGCAGTTATCACATCTCGAATGTGCACCCAATGGCGCACCCCTCTGTCGTCATTTGGAACGTCACCTTCGGAACCAGAAATTACCCATTGAACCCAGGTCGACATCATGCCGACTCCATCAACGGATTCAACCAACCCAACATCTGAATCGCCTGCTCCAGAGGGACAGTAGACATCGTGTAGTCGGATATCGAGTTCCGGTACTGAATCGAGTAACGACTGCAACTCTGCAAGCATCGCCGCCACCTCAGGCGACCATCTTGGAAGCGACTGAGGACGCTGTTGATTCGAATACATTCAGCGCCTCGTTAATCTCATCACTGGATATATTCAGACCTGGTCGTAAACGGATGCTCTCAAAGCCGCTATTGAGGACAAGCACCCCACTCGCAAGTGCCCTCTTGCGGAACTCGTCTCGTAGTGAGCGATTAGGCAGTGTGAATGCCGCAAACAGGCCTCGCGCGCGTACATTTGTGATGAAATCGTGTTTAGCAGCCATCTCATTCAGGCCAGCCTTCAGTTCAGCCCCAACCACTTCGGCATGGTGAACTAGGTCCTCATCCTCGATGACCTCAAGACACTTGGCCGAGCGAACATAGTCAACCAGATTACCGCCCCAAGTACTGTTGATTCTACTGCTGGTTGAGAATACATTGTCCTCAAATTCGCATAGGCGCTCACCAGCCATCATCCCGCATACTTGCATCTTCTTGCCAAAGGCGAGCAAATCCGGTTGTATCCCCGCGTGCTGATGTGCCCACATCTTGCCTGTGCCGCCCACTCCAGTCTGCACTTCATCGACGATGAATAGAGCACCAATCTCGTGAGTGACCCGCTGCAAGTCGCGCATGAATG
>CAUZSM010000136.1:0-4658 GCA_963582685.1 Candidatus Thalassarchaeaceae archaeon
GAGGACCACACCATTCCTACTGTGGAACTTGTCGCTGACCACCTGCGCAACCTCTGCCAATGATGCCGATTTTTCGATGAAGGAATCTCAACTTGTCGGGCGTGGGGTGAATGCTAAGTGAGTCCCACCGGTGGCGGGAGCATGGTCGACTTCACGCTATCCGAGGAGCAGGAGATGCTCAGGGAACTGGCGCATGATTTCGCTCGAGACAATGTGCGGCCAAATGGTGAGTATTGGGATGCCAACAGTGAGTTCCCAATCAAGGCCATTGAAGAAGCCCACGAACTCGGCCTGATGAATCTACACATTCCCGAGGAATACGGTGGCATGGGCATGGGCACTTTCGATGAGGTGCTGGTGCAGGAGGAGTTCGCTTGGGGCGACCCCGGATTCGCCACCGCTGCCTACAGCAATGGCTTGACTGCGGCACCGATTATCACCGGCGGGACCGAGGAGCAGAAGGCCAAGTATCTCGGCAGACTCACCGAAGCACCTCGAATCGCTTCCTACGCGGTCACCGAACCGGGCGCTGGCAGCGACGTGGCCGGAATCCAGTCCACCGCGGTCAAGGATGGTGACGACTACATCCTCAATGGTGCCAAGATGTTCATCACGGGTGCCGGCAAGGCTGACTGGTTCTTCGTGCTCGCATATACTGACAAGGATGCAGGGTACAAAGGAATGAGCGCATTCATCGTCGAGGCTGGCTGGGATGGTGTGAACCTCGGCAAGAAGGAGCAGAATATGGGGCAGCGTGCCTCGGATACGCGCGCGATGACATTTGAGGATGTACGAGTGCCCGCTGCGAATCTGATTGGCGGCGTCGAAGGCAACGGCTGGTTCAACGCTATGACGGCATTCGATTTGTCACGGCCGAATATCGCCGCTCATGCGGTGGGAATCTGCAGAGCGGCGTTTGAACACTCACTACAGTATGCGGACGAGCGAGAAACCTTCGGAAAGAAGTTGCACCAGCATCAGTCCATCCAATTCATGCTCGCGGACATGAAAACCAAAATCGAGGCGGCAAGGGCCCTGACCTGGAAGACTGCTTGGGAGGCGGACAATGGTGTTCGCAACACCGAAAGTGCAGCGCACGCAAAGCGATTCGCTGCTGATAGCGCGATGGAAGTCACCACCGATGCAGTGCAGGTATTCGGTGGCTACGGCTACTCTGAGGAATACCCGGTCGCGCGCCTGATGCGTGCGGCGAAAGTGATGCAGATTTACGAGGGCTCAAGCCAAGTACAGCGAATGATAATCGGACGCGAAATCACCCGCAATATCTGAGGTGAAACGATGCGCTGTGTCATACTGGCCGCTGGAGCCAGCACTCGTCTAGGTCAGCCCAAAGCATTGGTGGATTTCGAGGGGATGCCACTCATACAACATCTGGTAGAACGCCTTGAATCACATGGTCTTGAACCGGTGGTAGTGACTAGGGCTGAGATTGTAGTCGACGTGCTGACCGCTCTGCCAGACCGAACCGTGGTCATCAATTCGGACCCTGATGCCGGCCGGACAGGGACTCTGCAATGCGGCCTACGCCAAATGCTTGACACCAAAGGCGGAGAGCAGGCCTTTCGGCTGTTGGTCGTCCCAGTCGACCGGCCGGGCTTCAGTGATGAGACGCTCACTAGGCTGCTCGATGCTCAGGAATGCTGTTGCCCGGCAAAAGATGGCAGGGGGGGACACCCACTGCTGCTGATGCCTGAGGATGTGGGCAGGATTCGCTCCGCCGCACCGGATACCCCTCTACGTGAACTCTGCTCACCGACTCGATTCGAGGTCGAAGATGAAAATCTCCACCTGAATATCGACACTCCAGATGACCTAGGAGAAAGCGACGTCTAGAACCATCATCACCGCGAATCCCAACATCGCACCCATGGTAGCGATGTCACCATTTCCACCTCGATGTGCCTCTGGTATCAATTCCTCAACCACGACGAATATCATCGCACCGGCTGCGAAGGCAAGAGCGTAAGGAAGGACGGGACCGGCTGCAATGACCAGCGCTGCACCCAATACTGCTGCGACCGGCTCGACTGATGCTGATAATTGGCCCCAAATGAAACTAGATCTCCGTGAGAGACCCTCGCGCCTAAGGGGTAGTGAGACCGCGGCTCCTTCGGGAAAATTTTGGATGCCGATTCCTATTGCCAATGCGACTGCTCCACCCACCGTTGCACTCGAAAGCCCGGCTGCTGCTGCACCAAAAGCGACTCCGATTGCGAGGCCCTCAGGAATGTTGTGCAGGGTAATCGCTGAAACCAACAACATACTCCTGTGCCATGACGTCTTGACTCCCTCTGTCTCTTCTGGAGGAGCGCCCGGATGCAGATGTGGAAGGAACATGTCAATCAGTCTCATGCAACCCCCACCGAGCAGGAATCCGACCAGAGCAGGGAACCAAACTGGTAGGCTCTTACCTTCGGATAATTCGAGCGCAGGTGCGAGTAGTGACCAGAAACTGGCTGCAATCATCACACCTGCTGCAAAACCAAGCATTGCGTCGAGGACCTTTCTGTCCACCTCTTTGAAGAAAAGGACCATGGCGGCGCCAGCCGCTGTTAGGAACCAGGTGAATATGCCTGCAATCAAAGCCTGTTGGAGTGGTCCGAAACCTTCCATGAAGCTGACTATTCCCAACGTCACAGTTCGTCCACATAACTTCGACACTAATAGTTAGCCGTGGCTAACTTTCAGGTTTGGTGCCCTCAACTACCGAGGAAACGCTGTGGGTGGCTGTTCAATGTCTCCAATACTCTCTTGATGAGGGGGCTATTGCAGTGACCGATGACCCAACGAGTTCTCGAATGGGCGACCAAGCGTCTGCGCTGTGGCGAATCGGTCGCATTAGCCTCGGTGATCTCTGCACAGGGTTCTGTTCCGGGCAAGCCCGGGGCGCATCTAGCCATTTCAGATTCTGGAGAAAGTTCCGGTACAGTCGGTGGTGCTGGACTGGAGATGAAAGTCATCGCACACCTCAACGAGATGCTGCAAGAATCCGCCGCCGGGGAACTTAGTGGCGGCAGGGTCGAGACCTACCAACTTCGTCACGAGGCCCTACTGAAAACGGCCTCTGGTGAGTCGGAAGGTGCCACGCCTCTTGACAGCCTATGTGGGGGCGTAGTCACCGTATCTATGGAAGTTCTTGAGCCAATGCCACACCTACTGCTCTGTGGAGGTGGACACTGTGCTCAGGCGATAGCTGATGCCAGCGCACCTCTGGGTTGGGAGGTATCGGTTTTCGATGTGCGTGAGGAGTTCGCTGACCAAGAAATGTGGCCAGATGCCAGAGAGCGCATCTGCAGCAACGTCAGTGAATTCCTTGATTCTGAGTCCGGTGACTCGCTGATGCGATTCTCCAACCTGCTGCTGCTCGGACACGATTGGAAGGTCGATGAACAACTGCTGATCGGAGTACTGCAGAGGATAGGGCGCGAACTGCGGCCACGCATTGGAGTCATCGGCTCGAGAGCGAAGTGGCAGTCATTCGTCGCTACTGCTCTTGAATGTGGAATCAGTCAAGACACTCTGGACTCGGTCATCTGCCCTATTGGAGTCAACATTGGTGCAGAGTCACCACAGGAAATCGCCATCGCCGTGCTAGCGGAGATTATCGCAGAGCAGAAAGGAGTAGTGCTAGGCGAGGCGAGTTGGAGAGAGGAACTCGATGAATAGAGGGGAATTGCCCTTCTTCGGCCATCTTTGATGGCCGCACACACGCAGGAAGGCTTTGAAAACCGCTTCACGCACGCAAATCCATGACATCGGCGCAGCAGACCAGAAATGCCCTGCTCGCGGTAATCTTGCTTCTCTGCGCCAGCCTCGCTATTGGAGTCAGTCCCCCCAAGGCTGCCACTTCACTACCAGATGACGTGACCAGTTACGCCCTAACCGCTCCTTCCTTCCCAATCGGTGTGGTGCTTGAAACCAATAATTTTCAGGCTGCACAAAGCCTCTGCTATCACCAAAACAGCGATGTCTCAATTGCTGGATACCATCAAAACGGCCTCGACATCGGCAACTCAACCAGTAGCGGCAACTCCGCCTTCGTCGCTAGAATAGATGGAGGAGGTGACCCTGTATTCATCACCAAACCATCCTTCAATGGAGAGGGTGTCGTGTTCAATGATGTCACCTGTTTGCCGGGAGGCGATACAGTCGTCGCTGGCATTCTGACAAGTTCTGCAACATTTGGCAACACCTCTCTGAGCCATATCGGTGGTGAGGACATGTTCGCCGCAAGGCTCGACGCAAATGGCACATGGGTTTGGGCCACAAACATCGGCAGTACGAATGATGAAGTGATATTGGCCGTAGAATATGACGCATCCGCTGATTCAATCCGTCTTGGCGGCTATTGCGACAACAGCACATTCTCAATAGCAAATGACTCGCTCTCATGCAGCGGAAAGACACCCGTTCTAGCAACCATTCTGTCCAACGGCACCTGGGTTGGTGCATACGCTGCTGACACTGATTCCGGCTTCTCGAACAAGATTACAGCGCTTGCGGTGGATACAGTGGGGAATGTGCTGGCAGTCGGTGAAATCAGTGAAGATATGTCGATTGGTAATTTCAACATCACTACGTCGGCGGGAGGTTCGTTCTACGCACTATGGAACCAAACCTTCGGTTGGCTTTGGGCC
>CAUZSM010000137.1:0-4573 GCA_963582685.1 Candidatus Thalassarchaeaceae archaeon
CCTGTACGTAATGTAAATGTCCACGTCACATGGTCCCGAGCAAATATTTGTCCCAGATTCAGACAATATCAGGAATTTAGTTGTCTCCCAAGTCATTTGGACTATTGTTAGTTTCACTCTGTAGAGTCTGCGTATGCAGTGACTGTTCCGATGACCCTGCCAGCTTCGGTGATGGTTGCGTCGACGTAGCAGCCAGCTGCATCGTCACATGTTCCGCTGATGATAATACCTTCAGAGGTTTCCCATGCTTGGTCGTTTCCAGCACCCTGGTATGTAGTGTAACTGCAAGATGCAGCAGCGTCGTCATAAGGACATACCATTGTGGTTCCACCGTCTATAGAGATGGAGATATCAATGACTGCCCAGTTAATGGCGTCACCAGATGTCATTCCAATCTCTACTAGGTTTCCTTCACCCATTGCGTCCTCACCGGACCATGTGTGGAAGTCCAAGTCACCACCGCTTTGGTCTTCAGCAAGGCTGTTGCTCCACACGTAAAGCACTCCACTCAAGACAATGAAGAGAATCGGTATCAGGATAATAGCCCCCAAAACTAGTACGATTATCAAGATGATTTTTCCAGCGCCACCGCCGCCACCCTGCTGGATGACTACTGCTCCGCTGCTGCCGTAAGTTCCAGCGTGAGCAGGGGCTTGAGCCGGCGCAGCATACTGTGGTTGTTGGCTGTCATGATTGACAGGCGCCGGCGCAGCGTGCTGCGGTTGCGGCTGCGGTTGTTGGGTGTCAGAATTGACAGGATTTCCAAATTGGTCAGTTGGTCCCGGTTGCATTTTTCCACCTATTCTACGACGACGTCGCTAGTCCCGGTAAGTTGTCCCCCTCTATAAACCAAATAGAGTCCAATCATGCAAGGTGGTGAGGAACAGATATCCTCTCCATTTTCCACTAGCATCAGGCGCTCATCGTATTCCCAAGACGCATTGTCAGAACCGTCCTGCAGAATCAGACATTCCTCAGTACCGTCAGTTGTACAATCATACACATTGTCACCAGACTCTAACTTGACAGTCAAGAATGCCCAACTGATACCGTCTTGGGCATGTTGCCAAGACATTGCGATTAGTACGTTATCGCTGTTGGAATTGGCCGTATCGGCTGCATCTTCTGCTCTGTAGATATTCATGCTGGGATCGTCGGTTGGCTCACGGGGAAGCAGAATGCATCCAGCGTATGCGGTTGTCAACATCAGCAGGCCTAGTAAAGCAACAAACGTCTGTCTTGCTTTCATAGCCGGACACTTCAATCAGTTACTCATCAAAGTATTCCCAGTACCCCCGTTGGGGAAACTAGTGTCGATGAAATCAGTGGACGTTGTCCTCAAGCCACTTTTCAGCATCCATCGCCGCCTCACAACCCATGCCTGCAGCAGTGATTGCCTGTCGATATCGAGTGTCTACCACGTCGCCTGCTGCGAACACACCTGATACAGACGTCATCGTGTGTTGTTTGTGGAGAATGTATCCTTCATCATCGGTCTCAACCTGACCGTTGAGGAATGCAGTAATCGGTTTATGTCCGATAGCGATGAAAGCACCAGTACAGGAGATTTCCTGCTCTGAACCATCACGCGGGTCATCAAGTACAGCTCCGGTCAAGCCTTTTTCATCAGAAAGCCACTTCTTGACTTGACTGAAAGTGCGAATCTCAATTTTTGGATTATTGACGGCGCGGTCATACATCACCTGACTTGCCCGGAAGTATTCCCGACGGTGAATCACTGTGACCTTGGACGCGAAGCGGGTGAGGAAGGTGGCCTCCTCCATAGCGGAATCTCCGCCACCGACGACGATTACCTCTTCATCGCGGAAGAACGCTCCATCACAGGTGGCGCAGGTGCTGATGCCTCGCCCTTTCTGAGCCTCCTCGCCTTCAGCACCTAGCCAGATGGCTTCTGCTCCAGTACATATGATGATGGCCTGAGCTTGGTATTCCTCGCCTTCAACAGTTACTGTGAATGGACGAGATGATAGGTCGACTGACTCGACATTCTTGTCTTGTACCTCAAGTCCGAATTTCTCCGCTTGTGCACGCATGTGAACCATCATCTCTGGTCCTTCGATTCCTTCAGGATAGCCGGGGAAGTTCTCCACATCGGTGGTGAGCATCAGTTGTCCACCAGACATGTAGCCGGCAAACATCAGTGGATTGAGCATGGCACGGGCAGCGTACAGGCCAGCGGTATATCCAGCCGGTCCGGAACCGATGATGATGACGTTGCGCACATCCTCGCTCATGGTGCGCCCGCGCTGCCGGCATACTTTCAACCTTGACCGCAGAACCCCTCAGGCTTCGCTTGCCTTCGGCTCAGAGCATTTCGATGATTGCGACGATGGCGGCACGGGCGTGTGGCTCAAGTCGCGGTTCGATGTGTTGAGGCTCAGCGCCAGGACCGATGATACCCAGTCCCACCGGTTTGTCATGTGCCAGTTGCAGGTCGATGATTGCCTTGGTAACAGCCTGACCCATTGCAAGCCCATGCAGAGTCTCACCCTTTTCGATGATACCAAGACAGGCGGCTCCGATGATATCCTCGCGCGACAGCATCCGGTCAAGGGCTAGAGGGGCCTCCATCGACCCTGGAACCCAAGCGACTTCTACAATAGTCAGTGAGTGCTTACTCGCCTCGTCCTCGGCGAACTCAAGCATTCGGGAGACTTGCTCTTCGTGGAAAGAGCCGCAGACGATTCCGATGTTCATTCTCATGCCTCCTGCATTCTCTTCACTGTCTCGACCACAGCCTGTGTCATAGCATCGACCTCGATGTTCACTGAGTCTCCCTTTCTCTTTGAGCCGAGGGTCGTGAGTCTGAGAGTTTCTGGGATTAGGTGGATATCGAACCCTCCTTCGCCATCGACTTCACCGATTGTGAGGCTGATTCCGTCAATGGCGATGAAGCCTTTTTCATGGATGTACTGAGCGATATCGGCTGGAGCACGAAGTACGTAATCTGCTGCTTCATCGCCAAGTTCCGCTTGAGTGATTTCAGCAGTAGCGATCACGTGCCCAGACAGAAGGTGTCCACCGATCTCATCGCCGAACTTCATTGCCCTCTCGATGTTGACCTGACTACCGGTTGCACAACCACCGAGAGTGGTGCGCTCAAGAGTCTCAGGAATAAGGTCAAACGTTGCGGTATCGCCATCAATTTCAGTAGCGGTCAGACACACACCATCCACGGCCACAGATGCGCCGGTTACCAGCCCCTCTCCACGGCCAGATGGCAGACTGATTGTCAGGGTGGTAACCTCGCCAATCTCAGCACTATCGAGGATGGTTCCAACGCCGGTGACGATTCCGCAAAACATCCTATACCACCATCCGATAGAAAGGCCTACTCCGTACCTTCATCTCCGTCTTCAATCTCAGAAAGCCGCTTCTGCGCCCACTGTAGACTGAGGATTTTTTCAACGATTTTTCTGGTACCATCAAGGTCCTCTGTAAGGCCGGCTACTCGGACCACTTCTATATCGACAAATCCACGTTCATCAAGGCCGGTTCTAATCGCTGCTTCTGCGTGTTGCTGGTCGTAGCCAATGGCTATGATGTCGGGCTTCACGAGTGGTAGGATTTCGTATATCGGAACTGACGGTGGATTACCGACTATGGCCTGATCCACCGGTTTCAATCCAGCGACCATTCTGCAACGCAGGTCCATGCCGGTGACCGGTTCGTGCTTGCGCATCCGCACAGTGTCATCGTGTGCGATGACAACGGTAAGGTGGTCGCCCAACTCCTTGGCCTGCTCTAGATAGTGAAGATGGCCTGCGTGCAGAAGGTCGAACACCCCGACCGCCATCACTCGAGTCATCATCATCCCTCCTTTTCCCGAAGTTGTCGTCTGCTGAAAAGCCTCGCTCAATTTTTCGCTTCAATCCTTACTGCCCAGAGCCGAGGTGATATCGGCACCAGTCAGCATCGGAACACCATGCTTCTCCGCGTATCTGCGGGCATCTTCCAACGGCAGCGCCCGGTCACCATCAGGTTGCAACATCTCTGCGCCAATCGTGCATGGGGCCACGCCTGCCAGCCGCGCGATTGCAACCGCCAACTCGGTGTGTCCTTCCCTTGTAGACAGGCCGCCGGGTGATTCTCTACAAAGTGGGATGTGTCCAGGTGTTCGGAATTCTGCGCCGAGTGCTGCAATCGCCCCAGCATCACTGGCTCCTGCACATGAAGCGAGCATTTCTCCAGCCAATTCACCGAAGCGTCGAGTGGTGAGCGCGCGGTCGTGGTCGGTGATGCCAGTGTAGGTATCGCGGTGGTTGAGTGAGAGTGTGAAAGCTGAGCGCGTGTCATATTGCAGGTCATCGGTGATTAACACCCCTAGCACGGGATTCTCTGCTACCAACGCCTCGTGAGTGTGGATGTCCTGTAGCCACGGAAGGCCGAACATCTCTCCAACCTCGTCTCCAATGGCCAAGAAGAGTAGTCCTCCGCAGTCCTGTCGCAGCCGTCTCATCACCGCTGGAGTGGCCGCTGTTGCAGGCCACAGTAGGTCGGTTTCCTTCTCACGGTAATCAGAATCGAAGACCATCACCGGCTCGCCGCGAGC
>CAUZSM010000138.1:0-4432 GCA_963582685.1 Candidatus Thalassarchaeaceae archaeon
GGTGCCTTCGACAGGGTCGTAGATATTCGGCCGGAGGTCCTCAACAATTTCGCCGCTCTTGAACAAATCAACAAAAATTGCCTGTGTGACAGCGCGGTAATCTGGCGCATCAGTCAGATACTCCTTAGCAAAGTCGCAAGAGAGGCCAACTCTACTTGCAGTCTCGCGCATAGCCTGAGTGTATTCCTCAATGGTTTCTTTGCAAATATCGAGGAATTCCGCGCGATCATAGGTTTTCATCTTGCGACCGGTATTCCTCTCAACAGTGAATTCGATGTTTATCCCATTGCGGTCAACCCCCCACGGGAAGTAAACCTCCTTTCCAATCAAGCGCTGACTACGTGCGATGACGTCAATCATTGAGTACTGTGCGACTGCCCCAATATGCCAAGTTCCAGAAGGATATGGCGGAGGTGTATCTATGACAAAGAGTTCCTTGTCTGAGTCCCGATTGAACCCGTAACGAGCATTGTATGAATCTGAGTCAGAATAGTGAGCCTCTTGAATTCGCTTCTCTAGGTCGATTGACCAACGTTTGTCCTCGATACGCGGCTTGGACATCCAAAATCACACCAAGGCCCCTTCACACGTCAACAGCGAGGGTCCTCCATGCTCCCGCCCTTCATTCCCCTTGATGAGTGCTTCGCTCGGCCAAAGGCCGATGAATGATGAATCGACATAATGCCGAATCGCCAAGATGAGGGATTAAAGGCGGGAAGTAGGGCTGAGATAAGTGGAGGAGTGCGTTTGTCTGAACAGGAACAGGATTCCGAGGAATCTAGTGAGCATGACGCCCCGATTGGCTTTCGCAGTGCTGTACAGAGCAGAATTGCAGAATTTGAGAGCGGCAAGGCGGTAGAGGCAATCCTCAATGCTAGGACTCTAATCCGTAGGGAACTGTCGGAAATGACCTTCTTCAGTGTCCTAACTCGATTCCCGGCTATCACCATCATCGCTTGCCTTTTGGTTACTGTGTTTTTCGCATTGGAGAGTGGAATTACCGACCAATGGACTGGCGAACGCTCGATGAATGTCAATGGCGATTTGCAAGCCTTCCTGCCGAAGGGTTCGCAGGTGTCTGCGGACATTGCATTGGTAGAGAGGGATTGGACGACAAATGTGATGATTATCTATGTCGAATCAAACGATTACAACATCACAGATACTAGGATTCTCAACCAAATGAGTGCGATAGAGCAGACACTCAATTGGCGCAATTCAGACAATGGCGAACAGGACAACATCATCTATATTCTCAGCATATCTACTGTGGTCAAAGAAATTAATTCCAGCGCACCTCGGGTAGCCAAAGCATTCGTCAGCAATCTGGGTGAAACAATCGATACCGAGGAATTGAGTGATTTGATTAATGAACAGATTGACGAATTTGGTGATTTGGTTGGTGGATATGCAATTCCAGAGGAGCAGGAAAGAGTCGACCAAATCATCGGGGAATTGCCGCCGAATGCCCGCGACAAATTGGTGCGTGATGTAGGAGAGTTCAGCAACGGCACCAAGGTCAACGACCGGTCTGCCAGCGGTTGGAATCGTGCGGTGATTATCATCGGTGTGGCGGAACATGACAGGGATGGTGATGGAGAACCCGACGTTCCTACGGCTGATTTGATTGCCTTTACTCAAGGCCAAATCGATCAACTAGCAGAAAGAAACAATTGGGAAAACCTCAGTCTTCAAATGACACTGACGGGCCCAGTCCCCATCACGAATGCAGTAACTGAATACTCATTCTCACTATTCTGGAAAATATTCCCAGTAGGTATCGCGGCAGTGGCAATCAGTCTGTTCATCTTCCACTGTGATGTTCTCCAGACCGGCCGTGTTCGGTGGATACAGGGCATCAAGGTGGTGATTATTGCGGGCTTGCCAACACTTTGTTCAGTCTGGGTGACTCTTGGAATAATTGGTTGGCTTGATTATGAAGTCACAATGACGGTGATAATAGTCGGGCCGATTATTCTTGCTTTAGGTGTTTCATATGGCTTGCACATCACTAATCGGTATGCCGAATCGAAGGGTACTCCACATGAAAAGATGGCGTTAGCCATTCAATCCACTGGACGCGCGGTTTTCCTTTCTGCAGTTACCACCATCATCGGGTTCATCTCATTGGTGATGACGCCGATGGATCCGATTGCCACCGTCGGGATTTGTTTGGCAGGTGGCATCGTAGTGGTATACATCCTCACCATGGTGATGGTACCAAATCTCACCATGCTGTTAGACCTGCAGAAACCAAGCCATCCCCCACCCAAGTTGTTTGTTCAAATTGTTGAAAAGCCGGTCAAATGGAATGCGGTCGCCCTTGCGGTGTTCATCGCTGCCATGCTATTCAGTGGCCTAGTCTCTCAGCAGAATGTCGAGGAGAATGTCGACCTTCTGCAAATGGCGCCACAAGATGAGCCCGCTGTGCAGAAGATGATTACCTATTCCAATGAATTTGAAGCGGGCCAAATTGGGATGCTACTTATTGACGCGGATATTGATGCGGACCCCAGTTTTGACTTGCCAGATTCGGACCCATTTGAAAATCTCGACCGGATGGAATCACTTGAGGCCAGCGTGAATAAGGTCAACAGGACTACGGGTGTCAGTATTGTATTCTTGATGAAAGCCATTGGCGTGTCCGTCAACGCATCAGGAGACCAAATTGTGGAATTATGCGACAACACCCCGATACCGGATGCAGCCAATGAGGTCTGTCAGATTATTTTCGATAGGGAACAATACCAGAATGCAACTTTCTGGGGTGTTCTACAAACGCTTGACCTTGAGGAAGTTGGTGGGCGAAATGCTCAAATTTTCCTGATTTCGGTGTTCTATGATAGTTTAACCAATGAAACTCGGGAACTATTCATCAGCAAGGACTACCAGAAATCTCTGATTTATGTTGATATGCCATTCATGCCAGTGGTGCAGACCAAAGAGAGTGCTGATAAGATAAACGAGGCGGCAGACGATGCTACTGATGTTGAATTCAAATCATCCAACCTGATTGGTGTAGCGGCGGTCACCATCGACGTCAACAACCTCATTGTAGGTTCGCAGTGGCAGTCGCTAGGCTTCGCTCTGCTATTCACCGTACTCACCCTTGGAGTCGTCTTCAGGGATCCCAAATACGCCATATTGACAACTATTCCAGTGGTATTCACAGTTGGTATGCAATGGATGGTGATGGACGTTCAAAACGTCACACTATCGCTGGTAACGGTGATGATTGGCTCAATCCTTGTCGGTGTGGGCGTCGACTTCTCGATTCACATCGCAAATCGAGTTAGGGAATTAGGTGGAGGTCTGGAGGCGATACGTGACGCATGCGCCAGCACAGGAATGTCGCTGTTTGAGGCTGTAACAGTCACCAGTATTGGTTTAGCGACAGCATATCTGATTCCGATTCCGGCTCTCAAACCATTCGTCACAGTCATCATCATCCTGCTATGGGTGGCTGCAATCAGCGCGCTGCTGCTACTGCCCGCCATCTATGCCACCTTCGTCAAGGTTGGATGGGGTATTTCTGGTGGCTCTTCTGCGATGATTCGCAAGAGTGGCTTGTCTGGAGGTAAGGCGGCGTTGGATGCACAACGAGATGCTGTTGATTCCTACGACGCGATTCTAGTCGGCGATACCGAGGATGCGTGGTAATACAGCGGCATCATTCGCCGTCAGTGCTTTGTGCCTCGGCTCGCCGCGGTTACATGATGGTTCGACACTGGCTGATGAAGTCTGAGCCCAACGCCTATTCTTGGGAGGAGTTGGTGGCAGATGGCTCAACCCATTGGGATGGAGTGCGGAATTATCAGGCCCGTAACATCATGCGTGATGAAATGAGGAGGGGGGACCTCGTGCTGTTCTACCATTCAAACTGCAAGCCGCCTCACGTTGCGGGGGTTGCGCGTGTGAGTAGGGAATCATATCCAGACCACACTTGCTGGGACCCAAATTCAAAATATTTTGATGAGAAATCCAGTGAGGGAAAGCCTCGCTGGATGATGGTTGACATCGAAATGGTCCAGTCATTCACCGATATTGCTGGACTGCCTGACCTCAAGAACAACCCAAATCTGCAGGGGATGCCTCTATTGCAAAAGGGTCAGAGACTGAGTGTTCAACCTGTATCAGCGGACCACTTCGCTGAAGTGTGTCGGATGGGTGGGCTTGACGAGGTGTGAAGATGTCGGATATTCCTGTCTCACCACGAGCGGCACGCATTGAGTATGCAATACGTGACGTCGTCGTACCTGCAATGGCTTTGGAAAAGCAGGGTCATAAGGTCATCAAACTGAACATTGGCGACCCTATTGCCTATCCTGGACTTCCCACCCCACAGCACATGGTGGATGCATATTGCAGTGCGCTGCAGGATGGCAGGAACGAGTATTCCAATTCATACGGTCAATCCGAATTACGGGCCGCC
>CAUZSM010000139.1:0-4423 GCA_963582685.1 Candidatus Thalassarchaeaceae archaeon
ACGAGTAATCAAATCCTGAAGTTCCTGAGTTGCTTCTTGTCTAGTCGGTTGGAAATCCTTGGCTCCACCGTATGTCGATTCCATGACGAGGGTCTCGACGCGTGGGAATCGAACTGCTGCTGCATCGAACAGCCACGATTTTTCGTACTTGATATCGCCAGAGAACACGATGTTGTGCCTGCCTTCTCCCACGTGCATATGCAGTGAGGACGAACCAAGAATATGTCCAGCGTTGACCATGGTCAATTTGATGTCAGGCGAGATGTCAACGGTCTTGTCCCATTCAACATCGACGACGTGTTTGATCATCTCCTGCACGTCTGCCAAGGAATAGGGTGGGTCATGGCCTTCTGCCGTTGCGACCTTGATGTAATCGCCTTGCAACAGGACCATCAGGTCACGAGTAGGGGGCGTACAGTATATCGGACCGGTGTAACCATATCTATAGAGTAATGGTAGCATCCCAATATGGTCGATGTGAGCATGAGTGATTACCACAGCATCGAGATTCTCAAATGGCAACAGTTCTGGTGCATTGAAGTATGGCATTATCTCACTGCGATTATTCGTAGGCTTGGCTCCACAATCAACCATCACCTTGCTCTCATTGGTTGTAACCAGATGCATCGAGCGTCCGACTTCACGGTATGAGCCAAGAGCAGTGAGCCTCACCCACGGAGATCCTGGTCGCTGTGGCCGGTAAATCCGGGTACCGAACTTGCGCAGCAGCGCCTTGCGTTCCTTGGCACATTCCTGCCTGAATCGGCGGATATTGTGCATGGTCGCGCTTTCGATGGCGGCCGCTCTCTCGATTCGTACCAACCAGCCGATTGCATCTCGGATTGCTCGAATATGCACGCCCTTGGGCCCAACAGCTGCGCCGGGGTCCTTGCAAATCAGTATGACTTCGCTTACGGCGGCGTCGAAATAGATGCGGTGTAGTCCGGCTTCCTCAGGAAGAAGTTCCCGAATCTTCGGTTCTGCCTCTTCTCTGTCCATCAGAATGTCTGGTGAGGGGCGAATCTCCACTCGCCGTTTGATAGTCTTGGCAATCTTGCCGGCGAGGCCATCACCTTCTGAGAACCGTTGTGGTTCTGAGGTGACGATTGCGATGCTCGCAGCCTCAAGGTCAACCGAGTATTCTAGGTCACTCGGCACCATTTTCTTTATCTTCTTCTTCACTTCATTAAATGTCAGTCGCATTTGACGACCTCCTTTGGTGTACCCGGCCCCATGCTCATTGCAAACACCCCGCAGGGTGTTAGCGAAGATGGCGCGGACGCCGGGAATTATTGAAGCCTCAGATTGAGGCCAGTAGTTTGTTCAACTCATCTTCTGACAACATCTGGTACCCATTTGCGGGTGTGATTACACACAGGTCCATTCCATTGCCGCTCGCTGCGTCACGTTGTGCGCTAGCAAGCAGTGCTTTGGCCGCCACTGTTAGGGCTTCCTTCCTGCTCATATTGGGCTTGAATTGGTCTTCAAGTACACCGTACATGTATGGAGAGCCTGAGCCGGTTGCACAGTACTCATCGGGAATGGAACCGCCTGCAGAATCAATGCTGTAAACGTGTGCGCCATCTTTGTCGACTCCAGCAATCAACAGTTGCACCCAATGTGGGCGACCGACCAGAATGTTCGCTGTCAGAGTAGCAGCACCTTTGACGGTCATCTGCTGGTTACGCTTCAATCCAAAGAGGTTCAGTTCTGCTACAAGAGTTCGAGACAGTGACTGAGCGTGTCCGACAAGCCCTGCAGTGGTCAGAGCGATGTTATCTGAGATTCTGAACAACTTCTGTACACTCTTGTTAGCCACAAAGTGCCCCATAGTTGCCCGGTGGTCGGCTCCGACGACGACTCCGCCGTCGTAACAGATTGCAATAGTACTCGTTCCGGTCTTGACCGCTGTCATCTCTGCTTCCATCTCATCACCTTAGAGGGCCGGGCGGAATACTGCACGGGAGGATGGTGGGCCATCGAACGGCCCCTTATCAAACCCCCGACCAGCTATAACCGTGCTTCAGGCACCACCTATGACCCCCCGGACGCCGGAGGTTCTTGAGGCTGTGGCTACTCATTCCCGCAAGCCGATAGTTGAAAGAACGCCGCCTGTCTCACCGATACGATGGACGAGGACAAGCGGGATGATGTCAACTGGATAGGCATGCCAAGTGCTGCTGAGGCAGAAGGTGTTGATGTCGTCGAAGATGATGAATTCCATGACCTCGGTGAAGTGTATCCTGATGCACCTGTACCCGGCTCAGCAGGCTCGATGGTCATCCACCGGGCCGTATTGCACGATACCTCGGGTATGTCGGAACTATTCGACTGGGTGGCGCAGGGTGACTTGGTGATTGTTGAGTTGCGTCGGCTGATGGAAAGGGAAATTGAATTCGCCGACTGTGTGGCCAGACTGCAATCGCTCATCGAGGGTGACCTTGGAGGGCAATTGGTGCAAGTGGGAGATGAGAGATTATTGCTACTTCCCTCCTCTACAAGGGGTATGCGTGGCATTGAGGATGAGGTCTTCTCTGCGCCACATGATTGAATACTCGATGCCTCAGCCGATTTGACGGAGGGTTCAGATGGAGAGCATAGTCGCACACGACTGCATCATCTGCGGTCAGGACCAAGGCTTGCAGATGCTGGCCCACACCGAAGAAATCCCATACTTCGGAGAGCACACTCAGGTTACGTTGAGTTGCAAGGCCTGCGGTTGGTGTCAAACCGATTTCATTCCTTCAGAGGGTAGGGAACCTACCTGTCTCTCTTTTCGTGTCTGCAGTGAGCAAGACCTCACCGTGCGCGTAGTGCGCGGGGCTTCGGCAACTGTCCGTTTGGTCAAGGCCGACCTTGAGGCCCGGCCGGGGTCACACTCTACCGGTTATGTCTCAAACATCGAGGGCGTATTGAATCGCTTTCAGGAAGTACTCGATATGCTGCGAAGGCAAGCGATAATCGAAAGCACAGATGATGAGACCGAGGAGGAAGCAAAGCAGGTGTTGTGTGCTCTAGATGACCTAGATGCGCACCTCGGCGCTCTACGCACTGGTGAAGGAGAGGATACTCTGGAACTTCTCGACCCCGCAGGTCACAGCGTCATCCTCAGCGATTCGACAATCAGTCGTCCGCTGTCTGGTGACGAAATAGAGGACTTGCCGATTGGACCGGCGGCGAACATTCTGGAGATGAGTGCGGAGGAGGCTCGCAGCACCGACACAAGTGAGTGAAAACTCACAAACGTGCGTCGTCAGCAAGGAATTCGTCGACCAAGTGGATATTTGCATCTCGCTTCTCGCGAAGTTCTGACAACCAAGAGTTTGCTTTGTCTATACATAGAGCCTTCATCTCCCCAGATAGAATGTCACCAGAGACATAGCCCTTGCGGATTTCATCCAAAGCGGCATCATCGTTCTCAAAGAAATAGAGCAGGTATTGGAAGGCGACGTCGGTGTCAGGATTTCCACCAAGTCTCCTGTGTTCTTCAACAGTAGACTGCCCACCCGAGAATGATCGCTTGAACTTCTTCTCAACTGACTTTTCGTCGTCACCGAGGAAAATCGTCGTCTCCGGCATTGAACTGCTCATCTTGCCGCCGGTCATTCCGATTGCAAATCGGTGGTAGGTTGAGCTTGGTTGCAGCAAACCGGGCCCGCCAGCGGCGCGCTCAAGTCTGAGCAAAGCCATTCGTATCGGGTAGCGGTCTGATGAGGTGGCTCCGGGAACATCGATGAGCCCGTGTTCCGGGTCTGAATTGATGTCGGAGAATCCGAGATTGCTGAGCGCACCTACCATCTCTGCGAACACTTCCTGCCGGCGCGCTCGGTCCAACTTTCCATCAGGAAGTACACCCAACGCAGCCCGATTCTCATCCATCACACTGACAGTGATGCGCAAACCACCTTCCTTGCCTTCACTGACATTGAACCAGTTGGTCTTTCCAGCCAACCCACGGGTCAACCGCAGATGCGGGTCCTGGTCCACACCAACCGGGACCACGATGGGACGTAAGCCACCGTATTCATCGAGTTGAGGGTGAAGGATATCGCCGGCCTGTACCAAGGGGGCTTGCACGTGCGCGAGGTTGGTATCTCCCTTGAATCCGTAAATCGCCTCAAATTCGGATAGGTTGGTTCGCCTGCCAAGTGTGAAGCCCATGCGCTGAACGATTGGTCGCATGCTCTGGAAGTAGATGTTGGTGCGCTCGGGGTCCAGTCCCATCGCGACGTAATTCCCAATGTATTCCTCAAGCGCGAGGCGGCGGCACTCATCCAGACTATACCCGCGTGTTGCATTGGCTTCAAGGTCAGCGACAGCGATTGTCACATCGGCGCCTTGCTCCTGAAACCAGCGCACTTGGTCAATTACCATCTTGTGGCCAAGGTGCATCCTACCCGATGGCATCAAGCCGGTCATCACC
>CAUZSM010000140.1:0-4403 GCA_963582685.1 Candidatus Thalassarchaeaceae archaeon
GTAGATGGTGATAATTGGCCCGAGAGCGATGAGTTTGAGCATGAAAAAGACCGCATCGACCGCGAACTCGACAAGGTCCGGGCTCGCAGGACTGGTCTGAATGTCAAATTCCCCCGAGGTATTGAGGACTATGTTCTGATGATTGGGATTGCTGCTGGCTTACTCTTCTTTGGAAGTGTGACTGCTATGTCCGCCTCGCTCATCTCTCCTGAGTCAGTTTGGATTGACACTAGATTATCTGGGACGTATCTTGACCCCGGAGAAGAATGCCTTGACAGCAGCGGTGTGGTGTGGGTCAAGGTTTGGGTCGATGATACCGAGAATGTTCGTATCACCGCTTACAACACTCCTGCGGATGCCGAGACTCAGATTCGCTATTCAATGTTCAATGACGGCATTTACACAGACGTGAACGATACCTCTGAGCATATCATCGCTACTGAGATGCTTCCAGATGGAGACTATGATCTGCGGGTGAAGTACCTCAATGTCACGCATGAGTACAACGAGACCGGAGTCATCATCAGCACCTCCTACGAGCAGTACGAGGACAAACTGGCGGAGATACACGTGTCAACCCGCGAAGCGGGACCGATTTCCTCTCTGTTGGGCAGGGAGAGTGGTGGGAAAGAAGTCGAGGTCATCGACGACAGCCCTCGAGTTTGCTGGACAATGAAACAACTTGGAGGCTGGGCTTGGATTCTGATGGGCGCCGAGTGGGGAGGTGGCAGAGAAACCGCAATGCTTGCCGGAGGTTCAGCGGATGTCCCACCTTGGTGGTTGGCGACGGTCTCGCTGATGATGTCGGTTTTCTTCCTGTTTGTTCAATATCCTCTGATGTACCGATTTTACCACCGTGAGGAAGATGACGAGTTATCCGAAGAACAGGTAGAGAGAGTGGTAAACCGAGCGGTGACCGCGGTTTCTCGTAAATTACACATCGAAATCGATAGAGACGACTATCGAATGCAGGAACGTGCGATTAGTATCGATGTGCTGGTGCCGTATCGCACTACGATGGACACCTATGTTGACAGAATGGATGTACGCGCGAATATGACTAAGGAAGTACTCAAAGAATTCCTTGTGTTCGGCATCATGAAGCCGTTGCAATTGAAGGCACAACCGAGCGATGAGCGGCAAGGTGTGTTTGAATCATTGAAGCGGGATTTCTTTTTGGATGCAAGCCAACTGTCAATTGAGCCACACGGTGATAGAGAGGCTTTGGTCGAGGATTACTCAAGGTTCTTTGAAGATCTCAACACTTACTCGTCTTTGGAGGACCGTGCTCAGTCAGCGATGACTGAGTGGTTCTCAAAGAGTCGTCTAACAAACCGAGGGATTGCTGTGATGTCAGATGATCACACAGTTTTCGTGCGCGTCATCTACAAGCCGAAACAACGACTCGCTTTCTTCCGTTTCAAGTCTTCATTCGTTGATTTGCAGGCTGACATTGAGAACCACCTCACTCTCGCTTTACAGGACATCATTGGTGACAGGAATCTGGTAGTCAGTGCTCGCAATGAGGTGGCAACTTTGTCTGACCGTTCTGCTGCTGGACGAGTGGAGACCGGTGAGGATGGAGAGGAACAGGCATTGGTTGCCAAGCAGGGTGGAATCACCGGCAGTTTGTTGCAGAATCAGTTCATGGGAGACATCCTCTCCACCATTGAGTTCGCCGCTTACGAGAAACGTGATTTCATCAATAAGTGGGGATTCTTTGGATTGATTATCTTCGTGTGGATTCCGTTCATGGCTTCAGGTGTACTCGTTGGAGCCATGCTCGGATTGCTCTCACGCATGGATTTCCTACGCGTACTGACTGCATGTCTGATTGGTGGGGCTGCTGCCAGCGTTACTTGGGCCTATACCGCTCGTAGCATCATTGAACTGATGGAGAGATATCACGCCGAGGCCTTCATCCCGTTCCTAATCGGAATTATCGTGGTTGCTGCATTGTTTCACCTGCGCACCAACAAAAGGCGCAGGCGAGAAACTCTTTTCCGCGAGAGTCTAGACTTCTTCAAAGGCGACATCGAGTGAGGTCACTCGACCCACGTCGGGTCGCCAACCAAGAATTGCCTGATGATTGCAGCCTCCGCGCGGACTAGATGCTCCGATACTGTTGAACGCCCAAGGTCCAGATGCTTGGCTAGGTCTGCTAGGGTGATTCGGCGTGGAACCTCATACCAACCAAGTTCTAGGGCTGCTCTGAGGACTTCCAATTGCCTGTCAGAGAGCAGCCCACTCTCCTGCATTTCCTCAGGAGATACACTGGTTGCGCTAATCCGGTCCGGCCTTAGCATAAGGCGTGTGGCAGTGATTACGATGCGAATCGACAGTGAACTCCCGCGCATCGTGTAGTGCAGCCCATCTGAGTCCAAACGACTTCCTGGCTTGATGGTCAATTTGCCCACTCGCGCAGACAATTGGGTCAAAGGATGAGTGATTCTGACGATGAGCATGTATGCCTCCTCCATTCCAGAAGGCGTAGCCAAAACTTCGTCGAGTTCCAGATATTCCACCGAGTTGAGGTCCTCAGGTCCTTTACCCTCCTTGAAGATGACACGGAGCATGATTCGAACAGTCTTCGGATTCCTCTCGATGTATCCCATATGCATGGCCCATTCGCAGATATCGAGCACTGGTGCCGTATTGTAGAGATAGAGGCGCTCCCTCCTCCAGAAGATTGTGACTTCGCGCACTGCTGCCCCCCCATCTTGCTGTAGGTCATTCTGCATTTGAATGAAGCCCCAACGTATCATCTCCCTTCTCTTAGCGATAAGCACAGGGTAATCCATCAAAGACCGTATAAACGGCCCTTCACAGCGAACTGTGATGGCTCTCATCGAATTACATGGCATCAGCCGTCTCTATGAGACGGGTGGAGAGACTGTAGCAGCATTGAACAATGTGAATTTGAGTATTGAATCGGGTGAGTTGGTAATGTTGCTCGGACCTTCTGGTTCTGGCAAGACAACCCTCCTCAACGTGATTTCCGCATTGGATACACCGACCGAAGGGACCTACGAATTTGCTGGCAAGCCAGTTCCTACTTCTCGCGTAGAGGAGATGGCGAAGTTCCGCAGGGAGAATGTTGGTTATATTTTCCAGTTTTTCAACCTCCTCAGCGACCTAACTGCTCTTGAGAATGTGATGCTGGTTCAGGAGATTTCTGGCAAGCGCGACAAGGCTGCGGCTATTCTGGCGCTGAACAGCGTTGGCCTTGAGGGATTGGAAAACCGCTTCCCCTCAGAGTTGTCGGGAGGCGAGCAGCAGCGAGTCGCAATTGCCCGTTCCCTTGCAAAGCAGCCCCGCTTACTTCTCGGCGATGAGCCGACTGGCAATCTCGATTCGGATACCAGCGCACAGGTGATGACTGTACTAGCCGACGCCTGCCGGCGACAAGGCATTACTGCGTTGGTAGTCACCCACGACGTTGCCCTCACCAAGTATGCTACCAGAGTGCTCAAAATCGACTCTGGAAAAATTATCTCCGATGAAGTGGGCGATGGCGGTACGATGCGTGGTAAAGCAACAAATGTAGCGAGAGATGTAGCACAAGATGTAGCTCAAGTAACTAGTGAAGCAGTCAGCAAAGTGAAACAGGTCATCGATGTGGTCGGGGCTGCTTTGTCAGCCGAAGAATGAGGTACTTGAGGTTCCGATATGCGCCTGCAATTGCTGAGAGTCCTCCGCTCTCAACTATCACGCCCTCTAATGAGGTGGGGCATTCGCCTCCCGGTTCCAAGTGTCCTGACATGTTTGTTCGTTTTTCTCATTGTATTCGGCGCAGGATTATCGCTGGCTATGGCTGAACACACTCGTAATGGTGAAACAGTCTACGACGACTTCTATGAGGCCACCAACCTCGCTGATTTGACTGCGACATCATCTGGCAGAGAATACTCACATGGCGATATGATGGCGGCTTGCGACACTCTGGCGGAAATCAGGGCAAATACTTCGCATAGCATTACTCAATGCGAGACCCGTTACTTACACGACGAGAAAGCCGTAGTGATGAAGGAAAATGAATCGACTGGTGAGATGGTGGAAGAACTGCTACCGGCTACCTTCCATGGTATCGATATCTGGGACGGCTCGTTTGGTCATATTTCCACGCCTTGGTTAGTCGATGACGACTCAGAGGATGTTACCAGCCGAATACCCACCATGGACTCAGAGGCGGTCATTGATTGGCATGTCCATCTGGAACTCGACGTTTCGATTGGCGATAAGATGGAGTTCATCTTAGATGGTGTTAGAGTGAACAGAACGGTAGTTGGGTATGCCAACCACGCCCGCCACCTCTACTATGTCCCGGACGTCTCCGTCATCATTCCTGTTGAAGGCGAATATGTTGTGGTGTACATGCCGCTAGCTGGACTATTATCTGACCT
>CAUZSM010000141.1:0-4399 GCA_963582685.1 Candidatus Thalassarchaeaceae archaeon
AACGTACAATCAATGAACCAACGGCACTAATAGCAAAGGAGAGAGACGAATGAATATGAGAAGGAGACCAACCATCGCTGTATTGGCCCTGCTGCTGCTGCTGCTACCCGGCTGCCTCAGCGCACTAGTCGACGATGTAGAAGAATTCGAGGATATCTGGGAATTGCCCGAAGGCGTGGATTGGCCCCGCCTCGATTTGGGTGAGCGCACCCGCACTGCCCCAACCTTGGATAATTACGATTCTTGCACTGAACTCGCTGACGATCTGCGAGCAGCTTTGACCGCACAGACTCTTGCTGAGTTAGACCAATCTTCCTACTGGCATTGGGCCAATGGCTGGATGTGGCGCGGTGGCTTTGGTGGCGATGATATCGCTGTAGATATGGCGATGGACGGCGGTGCACCGGAAGCCTCAGGAGATCAAGGAATGACTAGCAGCGAGCCACCTACCAGCAGTGGAGCAAACGGCGGCGAAGACCGCGAAGGCACCTATTCTGAGACCAACAATCAGGAGGACGGTGTCGATGAGGCGGACTTCATCAAGTTCGACGGCTACAATTTCTACATGATTAACAATAATCACTTGGTGATAATCGGCGTGCCAGAGCACGGCAATGTAACGCTGGTCAGCGATCTTGAACTTGAAGGTTCACCGATGGCGATGCTGATGGATGGAGATTCGGTAATCATCGTCTCCTCAGTCAACATGTGGAACCTACCTCAAGATGACCAACTACGACCACTCATCGCAAATGAAGACGGTTCGTGGCGCTCAGATTCTTTGGTCAAGTTCACGGTGATTGACACTTCAAACAAATCTGACCCAACCGTCGGACGCCAACTTTACGTTGAGGGATATTACGAAACTGCCCGCCTAGTCAATGGCACAGTGCGCACTGTCTCACACCTGTGGACTTGGATTCCTGGACTGGTTACCTACCCTGAACTCCCTTCGAATTATTGGGAAATCGAGGATTGGGAGCAGAGGATGAGTGTTTGGAATAACAGCATCGAAGATGCTGTGGCAGCAAACGTGGCGACAATTTCCGCACTTAGCATCGATGATTTCGCGCCTCAGGTGTATGAGCGAGCGGCAGATGGTAGCATCAGCAATCATCCAAGCGTCAGTAGTGACTGCAGCGAGTTTGCAGCAGCAATGGATAGCGTAGGTCGTGGCTTCACAACCATCACCACGATGGATTTGCTTACAGAGGATTACAGCCACGAATTGGACCACATCGCATCCTCTTGGGTCGAGGTCTATGCTAGCGGCGATGTCCTCGTGCTCGCTGAGCCAGCCAACGATTGGTGGTGGTACTGGCGAAACGACGGCTTCGAAGATGAAACCAACATTCACGCCTTCGACATCTCAACCATTGGAGAGACAACCTACATCGGTAGCGGACGCGTACCCGGAACGGTACAAGACCAGTTCTCGATATCGGAGTGGAATGGCGACATTCGTGTTGCATCCACCTCAGATGCATGGGGACGCTGGTGGCTGACCGACGGTGGCGAATGGGAGGTCATAGGCCCAAGCAATCACATCACAGTACTGCGTTCAGATGGAAGCGGTGACCTAGACGACATCGGTTACATCGGCGGCATTGCTGAAGGCGAGAGAATCTGGAGCGCCCGATTCGTCGGCGACAAGGGATATCTGGTTACCTTCCGCAACATGGACCCTCTGTGGACCATCGACCTCTCTGACCCGACCGACCCACAGGTGATCGGCGAGTTGGAGGTTCCCGGTGTGTCTACCTACATTCACCCGCTGACCGAGGATGCCCTGCTTACCATCGGACTTGCTGGCGGTGAGGATGGGCTTGGACTCGACTGGAGCCAGACTCAGATTTCGCTATTTGATGTCAGTAACTTCAGCGACCCGACACTTGCGGATACGCAGGCATTGTCTGCGGGATACCTCGATGCAAACTGCGATAACATCCGCTGGTGCGGCTGGTCTTGGTCGTATAGCGAAGCAACGTATGAACACAAGGCTTTCACCTATTGGGCGCCACTGAATTTGCTCGCAGTACCCCTTTCCACTAACCGATATGTCTACGACAGCATCACGGTGGATGGACGAACTTATTCCTACTACGGATACGAATATGTCAGCAAGTTGATGCTGATTAATGTCGATGCGGAAAACGGCTCACTGTCGATTTACGGCGAGGTTGACCACTCAGAATTCTACAACGACGATGACGAGTTGTCGGGATGGTGGAGTGGAGATACCAGCGTGCGCCGTTCAACCTTCATGGGTGACTTTGTCTACGCATTCTCTGCTGCCGGAGTCTCAGTGACCAATGTGACTACCATGGAGACCGTCGATGTGCTTGAGTTGCCCGGTTATGAGCAGCCTGAACCCTACTACTACTGGGAAGACGGTGGAGAAGTGTCTGAGCCAGCCGGGGAAGAAGATGACCCGAGTACCTCTGACCCCGACGAAGAGCCCAAGGAAGACGACGTGTGATTCAGTCGAATCGGAGAGCACTGCCGGCTTCACCGGGTTGTGCTAACGCTTCACCGCTCAGTGGACCGTCAGCAGAGCGACGGTGGACTGGTGTTCCGCCAACCACAGTAAGCATTGGCCATCCACAAAGTTCCATGCCGGCGAGCGGCGTCCAGCCGACCTGAGTCCAAGTATCAGCATCTGAGAACGCTCGCCGCGATTGCATGTCGACCAATACCACATCTCCGTCATTTCCGACAGCAAGGCTGCCCTTGCCCTGCATCCCGTACACGCGTGCGGGCCCTTCGCACATCCATCTCACCACATCTGACACCGAGCACTTGCCATCGCTGGCGTGGGTCAGCATGAGGGGGAGCGAGGTCTCAACACCGGGCATACCTGAGGGAGCCTTGGGGAAGCCGAGCGCTTTGGATTCAAGGGTGTGTGGAGCGTGGTCAGTAGCGATGCAGTCGATGGTTCCGTCTGTTAGTCGTCGCCACAAGGTTTCCTTGTCCTTAACGTAGCGAATCGGGGGATTCATCTGCAGACGGACGCCACGCTCCTCGACATCGTTCTGGTCAAAAGTCAGGTGCTGTGGACAAACTTCTGTGGTAATCAGGTCACCCTTGTTGGCTGCCAGCCAATCTGCCTCCACACCGCTGGTCAGGTGTAGAACGTGCAAGCGGTGGTCGTGTTCTTTTGCAAGAGCAGAGGCACGTTTTGTTGCTATCAACGCGCACTCATTGTCGCGCCACTCAGCATGAGCTGCTATGTCGGTGCGGTCAGCGAAGTCGGGAAAACGCGCATTCAATCGGTCTTCGTCTTCGGCGTGTACAGCGATGATGCCGGCAGTGCCAGCAAAGATTGTCTCGAGATGCTCCTGTTGATGGACCAGCAAGTCGCCAGTGCTGCTTCCCATGAACACCTTGATTCCGCAGATTCCGACGGTTGAGATTGGCGAATCGGGAGTGCCGACAGCCTGTTGCAAGTCTGCAATATTGGTCGGGGTAGCACCGATGAAGAATCCGTAGTTGGTCACCGCAGTCTTCGCCGCCGAATCCAACTTCGTTTGCATGGCGGCCAGCGTAGTAGCGGCCGGCTGGTTGTTCGGCATATCGAGGAATGCGGTGATTCCTCCTGCAGCCGCTGCGCGGCTGCCAGAGCCGATCGTCTCCTTTTCAGGCTGCCCCGGCTCACGAAAATGCACCTGCGGGTCAATCGCTCCAGGCAGCAGGTGCAGACCCTCTGCATCGATGACTATCTCACCCGAATTAGGCGTAAGTCCACCACCGGGCGCGACCTCAGAAATCACCCCGCCAGTGATTCGCAAATCACCATCAATAACCTGAGCAGGCAGGACCATTCGCGCATTCTGAATCAACATGTCCTGTGACATTAGTCCGCGTTCCTCCCTCCCCTCGGGTTTGGGCTGCGTTCATTGAGTCTTCCGTTCCGCACTTGGGTGGCAATTACCGCTTGCTCCGAGGCTGCAAGTGGCCTTGAAATAGGGGTGTATGATGGCGGGGGGCAGCGGGTTGGAGTAGCCAGGTTATCTCGTCGGGCTCATAACCCGGAGACCGGACGTTCAAATCGTCCACCCGCTACCACTTCTGAAGTCTAGTCAGCAAACCGTTGCCTTCAAACCGCACGGCCGCGCAAACAGTATCGATGTTCCCGCAAGGTCTGAGGTACGTGATACGGCTGCGACCTTCTTCGGCGTTCGCCGTTACTTTGTGCGTATTGATGCTCAGCACCTCATTGGCTGGCTGCCTTGAGGGTCGGGAAAAGGCCAGCCCGGTCAATCTGAACGTCAGTTTGGACTCGACTACTGGAGAAGTGGTTGATGCAAGATTAGCAGACAATTCCAGCGATACTGCCAACAGTCACGGAGCGACATTCACTTGGGATTTCTCTGAGACTTTCAGCGGCAGCGGTTCAATG
>CAUZSM010000142.1:0-4393 GCA_963582685.1 Candidatus Thalassarchaeaceae archaeon
AATTGTAGATGCATACCAAGACAATGTCAAGGGAGATGGAGAAGGAAAATCGCTGCCTCTAATCTCAGAGTTCACTACCCACGGTGGTCTCGGCGTCTCTGCGACATTGGTGGGCGGAGATGGAACTGAAATCGAAACCGGTTTCGGAACCACCTGTTGGGCCGGAAATCTCGCGCTGATGCGCGAGGCTGAGGTCGAGATTCCTGAGCACGTCGCTGAAGGCGTGGAGGCGGTGGCTGATTCAGGTCGCACTACTGTTCTAGTTGCTCGTGGCGATTATTTGCTCGGCTGGCTGGTGCTAGCAGATGCAATCCGCCCCACTACCAAGGAAGCGATTGGGCGAATGCACGATGCTGGCCTATCTGTCGTGATGTTGACCGGAGACAGCCGAGCGGCGGCAGAGAGGGTGGCTGAGCGGGTCGGAATCACCACGGTAATTGCTGAAGTCAAGCCAGACGACAAGGTCGCTGAAGTCAGGCGATTGCAAGCAGAAGGCAGAGTGGTCGCAATGGTAGGCGATGGTATCAACGATGCACCCGCGCTCACCCAAGCAGATGTTGGATTGGCGATGGGTGCTGGCACCGATGTTGCGCTGGAAGCCGCTGACATCGTTTTGGTCAAGGACGACCTGCTTGATGCCGCATCTTCTCTTGACTTGGCCAAGGCGACGATGAACCGAATCCGAGGCAATCTATTCTGGGCTTTCGCCTACAACGCGGTAGGAATCCCACTCGCGATGGGCATTCTCATGCCGAGTACTGGCTGGTTGTTGCCTCCAGCCTTCGCAGCCGCCGCAATGTCGCTATCTTCAGTCAGCGTCATCGGTAATTCCCTGCTGCTGCGCAGATGGTCTCCTCGATGAGTCAGGGCATCCTTAGCAAACCTTGAATGCCGCATTACGAAAGGGTGGAGCGAAGAGGTGGGGAATATGACCACAGTCGCCCTGTTGCAACTCGACCCGACAGTGGGCGACATCGCTTCAAATGTGGCTGAAATCGAACGGGCTGTGACTTTGGCTGCCGGCGAAGGAGCCGATATGGCAATCGCCAGCGAATTAGTCGTTTCCGGATACCCGCCGCGAGATATGCTGATGGATGCGGACTTCGTTCAACGCTGCTCAGACGCCGCCCACAAAATTAATTCCCCAATTCCCCTAATGATTGGCTGCCCAATCCCTTCAGGCAAAGAGAAGGCAAGACCGTACAATGGAGTAATCCGTGTCAGCAAAGGAAGGAAGGCGAGAATAGTCGGGCGCAAGCAACTGCTGCCTACCTACGACGTCTTTGATGAAGGGCGATATTTCCAAGCCGATGATACCCCCGGAATAGACCGTTCACTCCCCGGTTTGTCAGTTGGAATAACCATCTGTGAGGATGCATGGCAACACGCAGGTGAAGTTCCTGCGGATTACGGTGCGGACCCAATCGAGCAATTGGCCGCCTGGCAGCATCAAGGAGAACCGCTCGCTCTGACAGTCAATCTCTCCAGCAGTCCCTACCACCTAGCAAAGGAAGGTGTGAGGGCAAAAATTGCGCGGAAGGCTGCGCTGACTTTGGAGCATCCATTCTTGTTGTGCAATCAGGTTGGAGGCAACGACGATTTGTTGTTTGACGGCCGCTCGCTCATCGCTTTCCCTGACGGAACTGTTGTTCAGGCTCCGGGTTGGTGCCAAGGGGTGTTTCTGGTCAACCTCGATGATCCGGCTGCTGCCCGATGGCTGCCATGGCCGGAAGGTGAATGTGGAGGGGGGTGCCGATGTTCGGTGCAAGTGGTCGGCGAGGGTGAATTGCCGCTGATGCCGCCGATTGGAACCGACCTGTTGTGCGCTATTACGGTCGGGCTGGGCGATTATTGTCGCAAGTCCGGAATCGAGCGTATCGTTCTCGGTATGTCAGGCGGCATTGATTCGGCCGTCTGTGCTGCTGTCGCCTGCCGAGCGGTCGGACCTGAGAATGTGCTCGGATTAGCCATGCCAAGCCGTTACTCATCCATTCACTCGCTACGCGATGCAAAGGCGACTGCCGATGCGCTGGGTATGGAATTACAGACCATCTCCATTGCCGACCTGCACACCGCTGCTGAAGCCGCGCTCTCCTCCGAATTGGACCCGAATGGTGGAATCGTCGAGCGGCCGGGTGCGGCGGTGGCTGCAGAAAACGTGCAGGCGAGGTTGCGTGGAATGCTGATTATGGGTGCTGCAAACTCACGCGGTGCGATGGCGTTGGCAACCGGCAATAAAAGCGAGTTGGCGATGGGATACTGCACTTTGTACGGCGATATGTGTGGAGGATATGCGCCGCTGGGGGACCTGTACAAGAAAGAGGTCTACGACCTTGCTCATGCAATCAATGCTGATGCTGAGAGTTTGGGCAATCCGCCGCCAATTACCGATTCCACACTGACCAAACCACCCTCTGCTGAACTGGCTCCTGACCAGACAGACTTGGATTCCCTGCCGCCGTATGAGACACTCGATGCTATCCTTGAGGATTTCATCGAGCGGGATATTCGCAATACCGATTATCCAGAGGAACTTGTCGAATCCATACTCGCACGATTGCACGCCAACGAGCACAAACGCTGGCAGATGCCACCAGCCCCGCGGGTATCCAATCGTGCCTTCGGCCAAGGCTGGCGTCAACCTCTAGCTTCCCACCGCTGAAACATCAGGACGACCCGCAGATTGATGGCCTTACGCCCGCCGGTTCTCAATGATGGAAATCCCGGCGGCGCTGCAGGCGATGCTTGCCGGCCAACATGGTTCGACCAAACAAAAGGCGGCAAGATTGGTCGTTGACCTCGCGGTAACAGCCGGTGCCTCATCTTTCGTCACGTGCTCGCACGCACACGTGAGCGGGGTGTCTCCGCTGACCGGAGGACATGGGCTGCGCAGGTTCCTTGCCGACCTTGCAGGTGATGAAGAAGGCGTGGTATCCATCCCAACCACTCTGAACAGTGCAGGGTGTGACAAAGAGCAGATGCAAGCGATGGGCATTGTCGAAGAAGATTTTCTTGAGCAGCAATTCGAAATTGTTCACGCATATTCGAAACTGGGCATCGAAGCCACCCTGTCATGTACACCATACGACCGAGGCGTCGATGCAGGTGACGGAATCGGCTCTTGGGCTGAATCGAATGCAGTCTGCTTCTCCAATTCCTACACCTCACTGATTACCAATCGAGAATCCGGCCTCTCCGCACTCGCTACTGCCCTGACTGGCTGGACTCCTGAATGGGGACTGCACATTGAGGAGAATCGGCGCCCGAACATTCTCGTACGCGTCGAGGCGGCAATGGACTACATCGCTGATTGGTCTGTACTCGGTGATTGGATTGGCAGGCAGGTGCGCCCTGAATGGTACCTGCCTTGGGGTCCGATGCCACGAATCACCGGATTGCCGGAATGGGCATCCTTCGAAATGCGCAAAGCGCTGACGGCAGCCGCAGCGAATTACGGCTGCCCGATGCTGTGGGCGGATGGACACACAGCAGACGCACCCGAACCTAGCGATGGCGAATGGCAAGGCGAGCTCACTTTCACCGAGGATGCACTAACCGCCCGCTATGCGGAACTTGCTCCGACCGGCCAAGTCGACCTTGTTGTCATCGGTTGCCCACAAGCCTCAGTGGGGGAAGCACGGGTAACCGCTGCATCCGTTCGCGCCAAGATGGAGTTGGGGATGCGTATTCCAGACCAACGATTGTGGGTATTCACCAGCGCACACAATCACGACTTGCTCACTGCCGATGGAACACTTGGAATTCTTGAAGAGGCTGGTGCTCTGGTGCTGAAGGATACCTGTCCAGAAGTCACACCGTACAACCGCACTCGCTACAATCACATCCTCACAAACTCGCTGAAAGCGGAACACTACTTGACCAGCGGTCTCAACCGGATGCCGACCAGTGTTGCCCGTATCGAAGACTGCGTCGAGCACGCCTTCGATGCGTCACTCTCTGCCGGACCACGCCCGACGCTTGAATCGTATACCACAAAACCGATTGCGACCGCCAAGCAACCACAGACCGGAGAATTTGCTACCACAGGGCAGGGCCTTGACAGCCAAGATTCCTGGACCGTTCGTGGAAAAGCACTGGTAACCGATGTACCAATCACCTATCTCGGCTATGTTAACCGCGATACTGGAGTCATCGAGGAGGCTGGACACCCACTGGATGGAGAGTGCATTTCCGACACCATATTCGTCTATCCGAAGGGCTCAGGATCTACAGTTGCACCATTTGTGTTGATGGGGCTGGTTTACACTGACAAGGGGCCAAAAGCCATCGTCAATCGTGATGTATGCCCCCTTACTCTACCCGCAGCTTCTCTACTTGGATTCCCGTATGCGATGGGCTTCGATGCTGACCCTTGCATTGCACTCAATACTGG
>CAUZSM010000143.1:0-4378 GCA_963582685.1 Candidatus Thalassarchaeaceae archaeon
TTCGCAGATACCAATAACCATCGTTGTTGTAAATCCACTCTTCATCTTGTTCGCCGGCGGTATCATCGACTAGAGCGGCTGCAGTTTCCATCAAATCGCCCAAAGCGGCCTCATGAATTACCTCTGACTCAACAACTGTCTGTTTTATCGCTTGACCTGCATCATCCAACGATACACCTTCCAATTGCATTAGTGCCTTCTGGTAATCGCCATCCTCGATATGAGAACGGTCACTCAACACATCCTCCGTGTCCTCCTCGGCTGTGTAATCAACGGTCTCGTAGCCGGTGGGCACCGGCTTGCGACGTCTGAATGGCCAAGGCAGCGGCATCGCAGGGCAGTAAGCCTGCACGTCCTTGAATCCACCGGCCAAAACACCACCTACGGTGGCGATACTGCACTGCACGATTCAGGCCAACGGATTAAGAGCGCATCAACAACCCGAATCCATGCGCAGGCGTGCTCTCGTGGCTTTGTTCGCGCTCGTGCTGTTCACTGCACCTTGGTCGTTGAGCAGCCTTGAGGCATCTCTCCCAGATGCTAACAATGACCCTAGACTCTCTGATTCAGAAGGCCGTGACACCGTGATGATTGGGCCCCCGAGCAGGCAAGCCGAACTGCAATCTCCGTCCGACCAAGCAGTGGGTGAACTTCTGCCGCTGGTCATAGCATTGCATGGATTTTCCGAATATCCAGTGTATGTATACAACTTCTTCCAAGGTGCCAACAGTGTCAATGACAATCGACATCTGCTCCTGACGCCATACGGAACAGAAAATCCAGATGGATACTACTTCTGGAATGGTCCGCCGGCTTGCTGTGATTTTTATGACCAGAACATCGATGACGTGAGTTACCTCTCGTCACTCATTGACACTGCGGTGGCCGATCATGGGGCTGACCCTGAACGCGTGATGCTGATTGGCCACTCAAACGGCGGCTTCATGTCGCACAGAATGGCCTGTGATGCCGGAAATAAACTCCATACCATCATCAATTTCGCCGGCGCAACATATGGGGATTTCAGCGATTGCAGTCTTACCGGATATCCGAATATTGTCAATGTTCATGGCACGAGTGACAGTGTTGTAGATTACAACGGTGGGGAATTTGGTGGAGAGTATTTCGCCTCTGCACCCGGTGGTGCTGCATTCTGGGCCCAGCGTTCTGGATGTGATGTGACCTCGACGCAGGTGGGGACACTGGATTTGGTTGGTGCTGATGGCGAGAATGAGACCAGCCAACTCCAACATCTCAATTGTACACAGGGAAACAGAATCACCCATTGGAAATTATCTGGCGTGGACCACAATCCATCATTCCCCGAAGGCTCACTCATCAACGCCGCCTTCGACTGGGCATTCAATTCAGATGATGCACAGTCAACAAATGGAGGCAACGGCAGTTCGGGACCTAGCGATTTGGCATTCGGTAGCCAATCTGGTTCAAATTTCAAAATTGACCCCGGTGTGACGACCTTCATCTCGATGAACATCACGAATTTAGCGAACTTCTCTGATTCGGCCAATGTCTCTGTCAGCACACAATCCGGATGGGACATTAGTTGGATGCTAGGCAACGGAAACCCGACAGTGCCAGTAAGCATCCCGCTTGATGCTGCAGAGATGGATTGGGTGAGTTTCAGCATCAGCGTACCGGAGGTGGTGAATGGAGCACCGCTGGCTCACTCAAAGCATCCCTTCACTGTGCATGCGCTATCGGCTCATGATGGAGCCGAGATTCAGTGGTCATTCACCGTCGAAGTTTTGCCTTGGCATGGTGCAGTCATCGACTCTTTCGGTGCGGAGGCGATAATATATCCAAATGACAAGATAAGTATTCCTGTAACCATACGGAACATCGGTAACATCGAGAAGAGTATAGCAGCTAGAGTTGTTCCTATCGATGCAGAAGGAAATCCGTTGGCTGGATATTCTCCTGTTATGTCCTATGTCTACAATGATTGGGGCGTAGGTCTCGTTGAGATACATAACATCGGCGTGCTAGGTCCCAACCAAAATGGAACCGTGCAGTTGGAAATCGCATCACCGACACTCAATAATGGGTCTATTCGGGTCGGCTTCCAATCCTGGAGTGCAGGCTCTTCATCCCAAGTAAGTCAGATAAATTTCGACGTTAGCATCGACTGGCAACGGAACGGTGACATTGCAGTTACAGGTGATTGTGACATCATCACACCCGAAGAGGATTGTGAGTTGAGTTTGCACATCACCAACATTGGAAATTATCAGGACTCATTTGAATTGGCCTTCTCCAGCAGTAATTCTTGGTTCTCCGGCTCATTTTCGGACAGCGTATTCGACCTGCCGAAGAACGATTGGACTGAAGTGACTCTGACATTATCCGTTGCACAGAACACTACAGCATTCCTACTCACCAACGGGGACATCACACTCTCTACATCTGAAGGCACAGTAGTTGACAGTGCTCACACTCAAGTCAGGGTCGGGGCAATCATTGATTGGGAAATTACGGCCGTGGAGGAAACAATAGACGATTTGGACAACATCACAATCGCTTTCACCTTACAAAATATTGGCAACGCAGACGATGGCCTCGATGTGACAGTTTCAACGAATGTTTACACTGATTTCGGCCTAATACCGCCGCAAGGTGCTGATTGGTCAAGTTTGGATAATTCGCCTAATTACTTTGAGATGCTGGATATCCCACCTGAAACGAAAGTGACATTTCGCGCATGGATGCAAATTCCACGAGATCAGGAGTCAAACGGTACGGCGCTGCTGACCATCGAGATGCGCAGTGTACTAGAGCCAGACATCTTGTTCACCAATTCCACCGCTCATGACTATCCCGGTGAGAAGTGGAGACCTGAGAATATCGAGGAGGATGATTCCCTTGAAGTGATATTGGAGGGAATGCGAATATTCTGGAATAATTGGAATAACATCCTAATATCTGTAATCGTGGTGATGATTGGTTCCCTTGCCCTGCATCGAGCGGTGTTGCACCGGCAGACCAAGGATGAGCAATGGCGCAAGAAGCAGGAACTCAAAGCGCAGCCGCCAGAGACTTCCGATGACTGGATGGGCAAGTTCGATGGTGGAGAACGCGCCGGAGAGGCTGGTGAGGGCGCAGAAGACGTCATGCCAGAAAGCCCAGAGATGGATGCATTGGCGTTCACCACAGCATTCAAAATGCGCTCAGGCAAGACTCGACCGGTTCGGGAAGGACCGGAAGCAAACGTTGTCAAAGCCGCTACAACCGTGTTGGAACATCACGACAAGAGTGCAGACCTCTCTGCGATGGAATATCTAGCCTCAGACCTGCTCACGGATAATCCTGAGACTCATCCAGCCAACGTATCGTTACCCGAAAGTGAAGCGGAAACCACGCGAACAGTACGTAAGGAGCGGAGTATATCCAAGGAGCCAAAGGCTGAGAGCGACGATGATGACCTCGACCTCGACCTATGAGGTAGGAATGAGCCGTATGTGGGCAGTCGGCATCGATGAGGCAGGTCGAGGGCCGGTGATTGGCCCGCTTGTCGTCGCTGCTGTGCGAGTTCCTGAGTCTGATGTTGAATTATTAGTCAGCAATGGAGTGACTGATAGCAAGTTGCTCAGTGCTACACGTAGACAAGAAATTGCTGCTTGGCTGTATGAAGAAGCGCAGGAAAGAAACTGGGGTGTTGCGGTCCACTCCTCTTCGCCTTGGATGATTGATGTCGCCATGCAGGCAACCAACCTGAATGACCATGAAGTCGAAATCTTTGCCTCTCTCGCTCGCTCGGTGACGCCACCAAATGTCAGAGCAGATGGAGGCATTCTGCAGTTGGATGCATGTGATATCAATACCAGACGCTTTGGTAACAACGTCGCCAGTCGCATCTCGTCGTGGCCGTGGCAGGACTGGACGATTGCAAGCGAGCATGGCGCAGACCTTTCGATGCCTGCGGTCGGTGCCGCTTCCATCATAGCAAAGGTCGCGAGAGATGAAGCGATTGATGCCCTATCTGTGAAAATGGGGATGGATTTGGGCTCTGGTTATCCCTCCGACCCACTGACTATCGCCGCAATACCGGAACTACTCAGTGGAAATGAGCCGCATGATGCACTTCGTTGGCGATGGGCAACTGTAGAAGAAGCGTGGATGAAGTTGCATGGAATCGAACCCCCAACCCGGCAAGCTCAGGCTGGTGGGACTGGGCTTGGTGGCGGTCAATCGCGTCTGGAACTATTCTGAGAATCTGCACCCTATGGGTGCATACTTTCCCCAATGGTCAAGAAGCGTGGACTTGACGAGGCCATGTTCCCATGACAGAAGGACTGGACTCCTCGGTCGCTGCTCTGCTGCGCAAGTATGCTCTACAGAACGCTCTGGAATACGATGGAAA
>CAUZSM010000144.1:0-4318 GCA_963582685.1 Candidatus Thalassarchaeaceae archaeon
AGCCGAAGCAGTCGGTGTGAATTGGGCCCAGCCGGCGAGGACGAGGCATAGTAGAACTGCGAAGGTTCGGGCCGTCTGCCTCGTGTACATGTCTGCCTCTCCGAGGCAGAGAGTAGAGTGTCCCTGATTTTAGGATATGCTTCTCATGGTGTTGACGGAAAGTTCAGTCAAGCAAGTAGGCGAGGATGAGCGGCAGAACGATGGTCGCGTCGGATTCTATGACGAAGCGTGGTGTGTCAACCCCGAGTTTTTCCCAACTGATTTTCTCGTTGGGTGGAGCGCCGGAATAGCCGCCATACGATGGGCGCGATTCGGAGATCTGTGCAAACCAAGACCACAGCGGAACATGCTCACCGAGATCTTGGCGCAGCATCGGCACCACGCAAATTGGGAAGTCGCCTGCAATGCCTCCTCCGACCTGAAGCAAGCCGACCGGGGCTTCTGCCGAGTTGGAGCGATACCAATCAGCCAAGGCGGTCATGTAGTGGGTTCCACCGAGCATGGTATCGGCCGGTACAGTCCCATCTAGCACCCGGGCGGCGAAGATGTTGCCAAGAGTTGAGTCCTCCCAGCCGGGGACGAATAGCGGCAAATTGGCATCGGCTGCGGCGAGTAGCCAGGAATCAGCTGGATTTGCCTCATATTCGAGGTCGCCGGAGTTGAGCAGGTCACAGAAATCCGTGTGGGGAAGCCGAGGAGGGCCTGTAGCCCAGCGCGGAGTGAGGTGCGACTCGGCCAGCCGGATTGCGGCCTCTGGAAGAATCCTATTGGTAATTCGATTTTCCAATTGGGATTCTTCACTAGCAGAGAGTGATCTCCAATCATCGAGTGTGTGGAATTTGGAGTAGGCGACGAGATTGAACAGGTCTTCCTCCAGATTGGCCCCCGTGCAGGTGATGGCGTGAACCAGTCCTGCACGAATGGCTGGAGCGAGGGTTTTGCCGATTTCAGCGGTCGACATTGCTCCGGCCAGTGTGACCATTAGCCGGCCGCCGGATTTGAGGAAGGAATCGAGTGAGTGGGCGGTTTTTGCTAACTCACCGGCATTGAAGTGAAGATAGTGCTCATCGATGAACTCTCTAATCGAGGACATCGTGGTCACTCACCGTTGACGAACCGCTCGACTGAGTTCCGTTGCACCAGCCTGATTCCGGGTACCGCTTCGGTAATCTGGGCATGAATCAGGTCAGCGATGGCATCTGCATCGGTGTCCCCGCAGGTGAATGCGTCCACTGCGAGCAGTCCTCGGTCGGAGTAGCAGTGAGCGCTGACATGACTCTCATCGATTAGAACCACAGCAGCGAATCCAGGAGGAGAAAGAGTTCCATCAAATGCCTCTACGTGTGCGTGAACCTCACGAGCGCCTGCTTGTGCGGCCGCGTTGCGCAACACGCTGAGGATCCATGCTGCCCCGTCTTCCTCCGGGCTGTTCCAGCCGATGTAATCCAGTGTAACCTGCTTGCCTTGTGCTGTCACGCTTCCACCTCCGCTCTGAGTTTCGCCGCCAGATGGGCAGCAACAATCTTTGCGGCGAGATTTGCAGCAGTGAATTGGGTCAATGGGCTCTCAATACCTGGAACAATCTCAACGATATCAGCTCCGAGAACCTGTGAATCCGGTGCGGCGAGCAGCGTTTCGATGATGTCGACAGCCTGCCAGTATGCTAGGCCCCCCGGCATCGGGGTGCCGGTGTCAGGGACCAGCGCGCCATCCAGTCCATCGATGTCCAATGTGAGCCAGACCGGACCGGTCAATTCGCCGAGTGTGTCGAGCAGCGCAGCCCAATGCGCCTCGCCTCCGCACACCGCCAACAGGTCTCTGGCTAGGAAGCAGTCCACGCGCTCATCATCGGTGATGAACTGAGCCTCCTCACGACTGAATGCCCTCACTCCGATCTGAATCAAGCGGCCGACTCCGAGGTCAAGCGCTCGGCGAGCCGCTGAAGCATGACTGTACTGCTCGCCACCCATTTCGTCACGTAGGTCCGCGTGAGCATCAATCTGCACGAGAGTGAGTTCACCCAATCCATCGCTTAGAGCAGGGTGCGCACTTAGAGCACGCATCTCAGCTGGCAATATTCCGTGCTCCCCTCCAAGCACCAACGGGAAGGCTGAGCCATCGAGCCATTGCGTGAGATAGGCTGCAATGCCATCCTGCTGTTCGACAAGAGAATCGCCTTTGCCGTCCCACGCTTCCACTGTGCGGATGTTGAATCCACAAGGCAGGTCGTCGGGGAGCAGTGCATCGAATAACTCGACCTGCGCACTCGCAGCAATTGTGGCTGCTGGACCATCCTCAGTGCCTTGGCCGTAGGAAGTGGTCAACTCGTATGGAATGGATAGAATTACCACATCTGGAGTTGCATTTGCGTCTTCGTGAAGTCCAAGGAAGTTGCCGTTTGAGTCCGTGTTTGAGCCTACGTTTGCATCTGCACTATGCTCCTCGCCATCGTCAGACACGCCGCTCACCTGTCGATGCCCCGCGCCGCAGCCGTTTAACCATGACGAAATCCCCGATTTCCTGTCTCAAAGTGACGGATTCCACACATTGTTGATATACGACGGAGTACAAAGAGTAGCATCACGCGGGGAAGAGTTCGTTCGTCGACACAGTAAACCCGGCTTGAAGGTGAAAATTATGGGAATGACACTATCATCACTCGCCGAGGCGATTCGCAAACACATCGATACAGAGATGGAGATAGTTACTGCTGAAGGGATGGCCGAGCACGCCCTCGGATTCTTTGGCTTCTACGACCGCATCATCGACAACGCACTGGAACCTACGGACCGCAACCTGTTCTACATGTTCCAAGATTACGATCTGCTCACCACCGAAAGTGAGGAAACCACGCTGTGGGATGGCCGCGAGTGGCGAATCCACTACTGGAAGTTCAAGCCCGAGGTGAAGAACGCACTTGCCCGTCCTGGTAAGGCCAACCTTGAGGATGACCCCTACGCCGGTGTGTACGAGGATGTGCCAGATGGCTTGTGGCGCACCCTTTCAGACGACGATTACGAAGAGCCTTTGTTCTGAGTGCGACTACGCCACTACGTGGCGTAGTCAATCTGTTTGGCCTGAACGGGTGGACGAGGGATTGAATTAGGTGCTGAACGTATCCTAACCCATATTGAGGAGTGCTAATGAGTCACCGACGTATATCTATTCGCGAATCACTAATCGCGGTTCTGTTCATTTTCACTGCACTATCACCCTTGGTTGCTGCCGATGGTGAAGAAGCCCTGAGCGCGAATGTATTGGTGAATTGGACCGACGATGGAACTGGCAATATCAGCCACGGTTACATCATCGAGTTCAGCCGCGCCCTCACTGTCGATGAACTGAATGGAACAATCATTGATGTTGAGCATCGGGATGTGAATTCCAGCATTCTGCAAACCGCCTCGTTTTCTTGGGGTGGCAATGACTCGATGACCGGTCTGAATGCCACCCGGTATCAGATAATTCTCGATACTGCACCTGCATGGAAGGATGAGATTGACATCACCGTCAATGTTGATGATGGCGCCGGCGGCGGCGCGATAACTGTCGGCAGCCGCACCGTAGTCGCAACTCTGTGGAACGAGCCGCTGTCAGACCACGAGATTACCCGCGTTACCACGTGGACCCTCAATCACAACACGGTCAACGGCTCTGAAAGCCAAGATTGGGACCTGTTTTTCGTTGGACAGGGCTGGCAGAAGCGAACCGGTGATTTGCTTGAAGCGAATGAACTGGGAACAGGTTTGTTGTCCATCAATGAAAGCATTGAGGGCGGCACCATCGGCGTCATGCTTTTCCTCGATACTGTTTGGTTGAATGAGACCACACTCGGTGCTAACCTGCAGAGTCAGGTCTTCGAAATGTATGGCAATGGCTCGTTGCAAATCCAATCCAGCGAGGACGGTTTTGATACTCAGATCTACGCTAACGTGGTCAATTCCTACATCACCCGCGCATGGGTACTAGGCGTCATTGAAGAGCAACTGCGCTTGGAGGCCAGTGGTAATATCACCATGCAGGAATCCGGTGGCGAGGACGACATCAACATCACCGGAACACTTGCGTTGTTGTTAGTTGAGACTCATGACTACAACGGCACCCGTTTGCTTGAGAATACTGAGTTTGAAGCCAGTGCAAATATGGTGATAAGTGGTGAGGACTACTACATGGACATCGACCTCAATGAGTTAATCAATCGTGAGCGATGGGAGAATGGCGAGTTGGCATCTTCATTCAGCCGTATGCAAGGTGAGGGGACTTTCGACTTCCAAGAGAGTGAGGAAAACTCGACCTTGATTGTCAACGCCTCTGTGAT
>CAUZSM010000145.1:0-4270 GCA_963582685.1 Candidatus Thalassarchaeaceae archaeon
GTTGGGTCGGGCATCAATGGGGTGTACTTCGGAGCATTGTCAGCGAGTGGTCCACTTTCACAAACGCCTTTCAGTAGGGTCGAGAGGCTCATCTCAGCTCCACCAGCAGGTGGGTCGAGGTCCCGCAGTGCAGCGACAATACGTGCGACCATTGGCGCAGCGTTAGAGCGCTTGCACTTCAATCACCCCCTCACATAATCGCCAGAGAGTACCTTCGGCAACGTCATGGACGTCCTCGACGAGGATGAGGTTAATGGGTTGGACAATTGCAGTGGTCGGAACGGGCCATTGGGGACGAAATCACGTCGCTACACTCGTCGGTTTGCGCGAGGAGGGTTTGATTGACGACATCGTAGTTTGTGACAGTGTTCCCGCCCGAGCGCAGGAGGTAGCACAAGATGCCGAATGTATGTGGGTTGATGATATCACAGGAATCCTTGATGATGGGAGTGTTGCGGCAGCCATCGTTGCGACTCCAACCCCCTCTCACGCCCCTCTCACCATCACCTTGCTCGAAGCCGGCATCGACGTCTTGGTTGAGAAGCCGATGGCATCTGATGTTGAATCGGCTGCGTTAATGGCCGAAGTTGCTGAAAAGAATGCAAGGTTGTTAGTATGCGGCCATCCACTGCGTTATCATGCAGGTATTGCTGCTGTTGCAAAGATGCTGGATGCTGGTGAGATTGGGCCAATTATCCATATTGAATCAGATCGTTTGTCAGTACGTGAACCACGTGAAGATTCTGGAGTAATATCGGCATTGGCGATTCATGACATCGACATTTGCAGAATGTTACTGAATGAAGCAATGCCTTGTGAAGTTCGATGCGTTGCCCTGCCCTCTGATACCGAGGGAATAGAAGACTACGCAACCGTACACCTGACCTTCCCAACTGGAACCAGTGGGTCCCAGCACGGCGTGGCCGCAACTCTAACGTCGTCATGGCGAAGTAGAATTCGTGGAAAGGTTCGTTCACTCAGAATATATGGTAGAGACGCGAGCATCCATATCGATACACATCGATACGACGGTTTTCACCTACATTCACACCCCGGTCAAGCCATTGGTGAGGGTTGGGGTGGAGTTAGCACAGCACCGTCACGATGGGTAGAGGTAGAGGGTGGAGAGCAGAGCCTTGCAGCCGAACTTCGCGCATTCATTCAAGCGAGCAGATTCAGGTTACGTGAGGGCATTCTTTCCCCACCGGAAGTTGGACTGGATGCGATGCGCATTGTTGAGGCAGCCAAGCAGTCAGCAGCCTGCGGTGCTGCGGTAACCATCGACGCGCTTAGCAGCATTCAAGAGCAGCCCACTGCTCGCATTGTTCATGGGACTGAACATCGCTGAGTACTTGCTTGACGACGTCTATGACTTGTATGTAGCGGCATTGGGTGGAACTGCTGCGTGGTGGCTTGGTCACCTGACTGTGATTGGCATTCTCGCGGGCATCATTTGGGTGGCGGCAAACTGGAGCGATGTAGCAGAAGGACTCAATTTGAGTAAGATGAAAATTTGGTCATGGTTGGTATTCGTTGGTATGACCATCGGCCAGACGATGATTTACATGGACCAATTTGGTTTCCCAGCGCTGGGGGCATTCATTACCGCCCTTGGGGCGTCCGGTTTTGTTTGGTGGTCGTGGTACTCTCTTGAGCCCAGAAAAGCGTGAGAGTAGGTACGTAGAGCCGCTTTAGGCGGGCAGTTTATCGCCGTGCCCGGGGCAGATATCGTTGGCCTTGTTCCAAAGGCGCTGGGGTCTTGATTGCCCGAGAGACCAATCTCGGTACCGATTACTACAATGAGCGTAAACGCTCAGCAGTAAATGGGTGAAACCTGCCAATCTGGGAAGGGCCGAAAATGGTCCTTCCAATGGGGCATATTTATCCACATCAGTTTTTTTCCTCCAATCCTCACAAATCCATCCCACCTTATCAACCGCATACACTAATCATTCGCCAACATGTCACCTGCATCTGCATGGCCATCCCGTCGCCTTGATAAGAAAAGCCACTGTCTTTAGTCGCTAGAGCAGAGGTTGCCAAGCTTGGTCAACGGCGCTGGGATGAGGTCCCAGTCCTCAGTGGTTCGCAGGTTCAAATCCTGCCCTCTGCATCAACCGCGGTGCGCACAAAGTGTGTGGCGGTCAAATTATCATAGAAGCGTACGTTCCTACCCACGTGGGCATGATAACAACCTATCTCCGGCTGGTCGTTGGATGGCGTGGTAAGAACCTTAATGCGTTTTGTGATGAGCATGATCGGCTATTCAAAGAGGCGTTGAAAACCGGAGACCACGCCGAAGCCGTCAGTCATTACTATGACATGATGGGGGCACTGATTGCTGCATACTACGGTGATGGTTGGCACTTTGCCCCGCCTGAATTCAAGAGGCAGAAACGCGAGGATTCAATGCGAGCACTACACCTTAGAATGGGTCATCTTCTCAAACTCGATGGGGATTGCAAGGTTCTGGATGTTGGTTCAGGGGTTGGGGGAATCACCCGCAGACTGACTAAGGAAATGGGCTCAGAGTGTGTTGGGCTGACAATGTCTTCTGAGGAGGTCCAACAAGGTAACGAACTCACTGAAAAAGCAGGGCTTGCTGAGAGGTGTAGTATCGTTCAGGGTGACTGTCTTGCAATGCCATTTGAGGAAGAAACTTTCAATCGGGCTTACGCAATTTATGCGCTGAAATATTATCGAGATATGCATGATGTTCTCTCAGAGGTACATCGGGTATTGGAGCCTGGGGGCCTGTTCGCCGCATACTGTCTGTGCCGGTCCAACACATATGATGGCTCAAATGAGCAACATAAGCGGGTGGCTTCGGAGTTTGAGTACGCCTGCGCAATGCCCACCATGCATACTGAATCACAAATTATCCAAGCGGCCAATGGTGTTGGATTAGAATTGGTATCTTCAGAAGATATCTCTACAGAATGGACTTGGTATCACCATTGGACCAATGACCGACTATTGTACTGGTCAATACGTTCCAGATTTGTCCGTTTTATGTTCAGAGTTGGTGAAGGAATACGCATCTTACCGAGAGGGTATTCGCGTTTCGATTCAACATTCGTTGGTGGCACCGTTCGTCTGATTGTTGAAGGTGGAAAAATGGGCATTCTAGAGGGCTCTCGCTTGATGCTTTTCCGGAAGCCATCCCTCTGATAGTCGAATGCTGATGCTTTCCGGAAAGCGGGGTGATGCTTCCGGATTGCGAAGCGTATATGTGCGCCTATCCGGCGGCTCGGTTTGATGGGACAGGATTGGTCGAAAAGAAAGCGCTCCCGCGCACTTGTCCGACATATATCACCAAACTTCACCAACGCGATTGCCTACTACTTCGGCAGCGGTCCAACTGATGTTGCCAAGAGTCAAATTGCTCACGATGAATATGTGCAAGCATTACGTGAACATGGGGTTGATGTGCATATTCTTCCCGGGATAGAAAACCACCCAGATTGTTGCTTTGTTGAAGACGCTGCAATAATTGTCGAGGATAAGGTTGTAGTTCCACACATGGGTCATGAAAGCCGTGAAGGTGAACAGAAAGAGGTGAAGCAATACCTCAGCAGTCACTTGCAGGTAATCATTCCACCCAATGGTGCTCGCATGGATGGTGGAGATGTAATGTTCTTCGATGATCGATTATTGGTTGGCCTCTCAAGTCGAACCAATAAAGCAGGTACTGAATTTCTTCGTGGGGTGGCATCCACACTCGGTTTTGGAATAATGGAATTTGAAATCCCGGAATCTACCTTGCATCTCTCCACTGTATGTTCCTCGCCGCGCCCGGGAACCATCCTTGCCGCCGAGGGCCATCTGAAACCTGAGCAATTCAAACCATTGGTGGACGAGGGTTTTGAGTTGCTGTGGGTGCCAAATGAAGAAGCGTATGCAGCTAATACGATTGGGTTTGAAAATGACCGAGTTCTCATCTCTGACAACTATCCACAAACACGAGCATTGCTGGAAGACGTAGGGTTCGAAGTGACCACCATAGATATGGAGCATATTCGGGCTGCTGACGGCTCACTCACATGTCTTTCACTATTCTATGAATGATGGTTTCCTCACGTGAGCGCGCCCAAGCGCTGGATTTACAATCCAGCGCGGTTCAGCAGTAATCATGCAACGGTATGTAGTCCCACTGTTGCTGGTACTCCTCATGCTAGGTGCGCCGTTGTCCGGTTGCCTTGGCTCCAATGATGATGCGGGGCCCACTGGAGATTCACTCGACGTGTCTCCAGACCCCCTCACAGGTGGT
>CAUZSM010000146.1:0-4222 GCA_963582685.1 Candidatus Thalassarchaeaceae archaeon
GTCACTGCTGCTGTGTGCGCCGGTGCGGTAGGTCAGCACCTCGATGTGGGTCGGGCCTTTTCCAGCACCGGCTCGCTCTCTCGCCCACTTTGTCACAGCAAATAGGGCGAGGAAGTCATTGCCATCCACTCTGAAGCATGGCATACCGTATGGAAGGCCACGGGTGGCGAAGTTTGTGCCGCCTGTGGCGAGATTGCGATGAGTGGAGATGGCCCACTGATTGTTGACGACGTTGAGGATTACTGGTGGCTTGAACACGCTGGCGAAGTTCAGCGCGTAATGGTAGTCACCCTCTGCACTTGCACCTTCTCCAATCCAAGTGATGGTGACTTCATCCAATCCGCGGTAGGCGCTGGCCATTGCCACCCCTACAGCTTGCGAGAATTGGGTACCTACAGGGCTTGAAATAGAGATGAAATGCCCTTCGCGCCAACTGTAGTGAACCGGCATCTGCCGACCTTTCACATTGTCCTCGATGTTGCCAATACAATGGCAGATCATGCTGACCATGTCACGGCCACGCACGAATTGGGCACCGGGTTGGCGATAGGACGGGAATATCCAGTCTTGTTCCTGCAAAGCCATGGTCTGGGCGATTGCAATCGCTTCTTCACCAAGAGAGCGCATGTAGAACGACAATTTGCCGGTGCGCTGCATCTTCATCATGCGGTCGTCGAATATTCGCAGTTGAACCATCAACTCCAGCCCTCGCATCAAGGTCTCATCATCGAGGCCGGGGTCCCAATCCCCAATCGCATTGCCATCATCGTCGAGAACTCGGACTAATCCATTGGCGTGCTCCACAGTATCTTCAGAACTGCAGGTGATGGGGTCGGGTCGGGTAAGGTCTCCCGGCGCCCACGGCCACGCATCAAAGGATGCGGTGTCACCCGGGCGGAATGGTGCGGTGGGGACATGATAGGGGCCGCTGCCGGTTCCGTCATCTCCATCCGCCATGTTTGCACCTCTCTGTGAATTGTCCTTCATCGTTGTGTTATGCCATCATCGCCGATGGCTTCGCTGTACAGTATCCCTGCCCGATAGGATGAGCGAACTAGTGGACCGCACGCAATGCCCTTGAATCCGAGTTGACGGGCTGCTTGGTCCCACTCTGCAAATCTCTCCGGTTCTGGGAATCGGTCAACAGATAGGTGGCGCGGACTTGGTGCAAGATACTGACCGATGGTGACTAGGTCAACCCCGACCTTGCGCAGCATTGCGAGTGCCTCGACAACCTCCTCGTCGGTTTCGCCGACTCCGACCATCAGGCTGGATTTGGTCATCACATCGGGACGCATACGCTTGGCCTCGCTGAGGATGTCGAGCGATTGTTGGAACGAGGCCCGGTGGTCCCTCACCGTAGAGTCGAGACGAGGAACGCACTCGACGTTGTGTGCGAATACCTTGAGCGGTAGGTCGGGAAGCAGGATTGTCAGGGCAGAAAGGTCGCCGGACAGGTCTGAGCATAGGAACTCAAGGCCGACATCAGGCCGACGCTCTGCGACTGCCATGATGCAGGCTCGGTAGTGACTGGCTCCTTGGTCGGCCAACTCATCTCGATTGACACAGGTGATGACCGCATGACTCACGCCCATCAGGTCAACGGCCTCAGCGAGGTTGGCTGGCTCCATTGGGTCGAGAGGCGGGGGAGACTTGACAGTTCCAACAGCACAGAACCGGCACGCGCGAGTGCATTCCTCTCCAGCAATCATGAAGGTGGCAGTTCCCCTCCCCCAGCAGTCATGGATATTCGGGCAGCGTGCCTGCTGGCACACGGTATTCAGTTGGTGTTCAAGGACGTTGGAACGTACTGAATTGAAGGCGATTTGAGCATCGCCAGATGGAAGACGCGTCTTGAACCACGACGGCAGTCGCTTACGCTCTGCCGACCTTCTTTCCAGCGGCGTCATCCGAGCAGGGCCGCCACACCCTCCGGCCATGCCGTCTTCTGGGAATTCCATCATCGGAAGTCTGCGTTCAGGCATTCGCTCCGCTCCTCGATAGGGCTTGCAATAGCGACTGAGGTTAATCGTTTGTTCCCCGCCCTTCGGGCGGGAAGGCAGCCCAATCCAATAGGTCACGTTGAAGTTCAGGGGGTACCTCAGGCATCTGTGGAATCACCCCGCAATTCGATGCGTCTTGACGACAGAGTAGCTTTGGTAACAGGCGGTTCCAAGCGCATCGGAGCGGAAATATCGCGTGTTCTTGCAAGAGCAGGAGCGATGGTGGCGATTCACTGTCATAGTTCGACAGAAGCTGCGGAGGCCTTGGTCGAGGAGATCGAAGCGGCCGGGGGTGATGCTCTGGTCGTAAAGGCCGACCTGCGGGAAATCGATGACCGCCATCAGTTGATTGATGAGGTCGTTGAACGGGCTGGCCGGCTTGACATTCTAGTGAACAACGCATCTTCCTTTGAACGGCTTCCACTCAGCGAAATGAACGATGCTGCCGCTCGTGAAATGTGGGTACTGAACGCAGAGGCACCGTTGATGCTGATTCATCATGCAACACCGCATCTATCCTTTGAAGGTGCATCCTCACCAGGAAGTGTGGTGAATATTGTTGACAATGCAAGCGACACCTCTCCGTGGCCCAATCACAGCCATTACAGCGCTAGCAAGGCTGCGCTGATTGCGATTACTCGCAGCCTTGCCGTCGAACTTGCTCCAGCAATCCGAGTCAATGCAGTAGGACCCGGTGCAATCATGTTTCAGGATTGGGAATCGGATGCTCGGAGGGAGCAGATTCTCTCACTGGTCCCTATGGGTCGAGTTGGTACTGCGGAGGAAATTGCCAACACCGTCCTATTCCTAGCTGCTGGCCCGTCATATGTTACGGGTCAAGTCATCAATGTCGATGGCGGCTGGTCGTTGACCTGATGTCAAGCCAAAGCTCGTTTCATGGTTCGCAACGAAGCATCCAGTGCTTCGAGCAACCTATCAATATCGGACTGCGAACTGGAGGGCGAAAGGCTGATTCGAAGAGCGGCGAGAGCCATGCTTTCATCAGCGCCCATTGCAGTGAGGACATGTGATGGCTCTCCTGCTGAAGTGGTGCAGGAAGATGAGGAAGAAAGTGCTACTCTATACCGGTCAATTTCAACCAATAGCGGCTCTGCCGCGATAGGTGTGAATGCTAGATTGATAACGCCGGAAACTGCGCCTTTTGCGGGGGTGTTGAAGGTAGCACCCATCATTCTTCCAGCAAGATGTTTTCGTAAGCGGTCACACATTCTATCCATCGAGTCTATAGAATCGTCAAGGCACTCCATCACTTGGTCCGCGGCCGCTCCAAGGCCGACTATCGCAGCTACTGAAAGCGGCCCTGCTCTGCGACCACCTTCTTGCCCGCCACCGTGTATCAGAGAGTCGATTCTCACACCTTGTCTCACCCAGAGGATTCCTATTCCTCGTGGCCCCCCAATCGCATGGCCGGACATCGATGCAAGGTCGATTCCGCTTCCGCCGAGACAAATCTCCATTCGTCCGGCCGCAGCGGTCAAATCCGCGTGGATCAATGCATTATTCGCGTGTGCTTTGATGACTCCAATAAGACTGGAATTGTCATCGGATGTCTTAGCAGCGAAATCCTGGATGACTCCAGTTTCATGGTTGGCCAGATGTGCGGATATTACTGTGACCTCATCATCGAGTACGGATTTCAATGATTCGTGGTCGTAAACGCCTTGTGAATCGACTCCGAAAGCCCTCTTCTCAAATCCATGATGCGACAACCAATCTGCTGCTCGTTGCACATTCAGGTGTTCTGTGGCCCCGATTACCACACACTTGCCCTTCCTCTCTCTAGCCCATGCTCCACCTTTGAGGGCATGATTGACAGCCTCGTCAACTCCAGATGTGAAGATGATTTCACTGGGGTGATTGGCTCCCAGTAACGTGGCCAAAGATGAACGGGCGGCCTCGACAGCCTGCAGAACAGTGGCAGAATCCTGCTGTGGGGCTGCTGGATCCAGATGCAGTTGGTCAGTCCAACCGAGCATGGCCGCACTGACCCTTTCAGACAGTGGTGTGGTCGATAGGTGGTCGAGGTGAACTCGGCCGATTCCATCAGACATTCCATTGCCTCCGCGCCAAGTCCTGTCGAGACTTGCAAATAAGCGCTACACAGGTTAGCCTACACCCTCATTGTGAGTGGGAACTTACTACTGAGGCCTCCACACGCTTGAATAGAGGTGGGCGATTGCCACGCCCGCAGGGATAGC
>CAUZSM010000147.1:0-4215 GCA_963582685.1 Candidatus Thalassarchaeaceae archaeon
TAAGCCCGTCATCATGCTGTCAGCAAATAATTACCTGAATCTCACCACTCACCCTCACGTCGTCTCTGCTATGGTCGAAGCGACCCAGAAGTATGGAGCCGGTAGCGGCTCGGTTCGGGCGATTAGTGGAACCATGGATATCCATTTGGATGCTGAGAAGAAAGTTGCAGAATTCAAGGGTGTCGAAGCGGCTCTGATTTACAGCGCTGGCTACACCGCCAATGTTGGACTGATTCCCACTTTGGTCAGGGGCCCTGAGGACCTGATTATCTCGGATGCTTTGAACCACGGCTCTATAATCGACGGCGTGCGTCTAACCAAGGCTTCACGCGCAGTCTATCCACACAATGACGTTGGAGCATTGGAGTCCATTCTCAATGACAATTCAGGTTCAGGGCGTAAACTCATCATCACCGATGGAGTATTTTCGATGGACGGTGATGTTGCTCCTCTAGAAGAAATCACCATTCTAGCCGAAGAACACGATGCCATGGTCTTCGTCGATGACTGTCATGGCGAGGGTGTACTCGGCGAAGGCGGTCGAGGAATCGTTGACCACTTCGGTCTACAGGGCCGAGTCGATTTTGAAATCGGCTCCTTTTCCAAGGCACTTGGAGTACAGGGTGGCATCGTCGCAGGCTCAAACCAGATGAGAAATCATGCGTTGAATCACAGCCGCTCTTGGCTACTGTCCGGCAGCCAACCGCCAGGAGTGGCGGCAGCTCAGAAGGCGGCGGTCGAGGTGCTGATGGACGAACCCGAGCATCACGCCCGTCTGTGGAAGAATACCGAAAGGTTCCGTAAAGAGATGGCAAGCCTCGGCTTTGACCTCGGCCTTTCCACCACTCCAATCATCCCTGTTATGTGCGGTGAGAGCAAGATTGCAAAGGCACTGGCGGCTGAACTGAAGGCGCAAGGTGTGCTGGTAGGTGCAATCGTATTCCCAATGGTTGCGCGCGATGCTGCAAGGGTACGCAACCAACTCTCGGCAGGCCTGAGCAATGAGCAGTTGGATGTCGTACTGCAAGCCTACGAATCAGCCGGCCGCAGTATCGGTCTGATCTGAACCATTCTCACCATTGCCGTCGACTAATGGCACTTCATCCTCAAAGTCCTCGATGGCATCAAGCATCTCTGGGTCTTCAACCTGGACGGCGGCACGGTGCGGCATAGGTTTTGGTCCGTCAAATGGGTCTTTTCCTTCCTCAAGTCTACTTAGCATGCGCCAGCGTGGTGCCCAAGAGAAATGGACGTAGATTGGTCCGGGGGCCACAAGTAGTAGTTTCCCAATCCGGCTTGGCCAGCCTACCATTGTGTCAGGTAGCAATGATGGTAAATCAGTAACTTCTGATATGGTCAGAATAACCAACCCAATGAATGGAATTGGATACAGCAGGCTCCTCCGCATGGTGATAGGTGGGCGCTTGGATAATTTTGAGACCAGTAGAGAAACGTGGCCGATTATAGCAAGGAGTAGCATAATTGACAGGGTGATATACCCCCACGCTCGTAGCCATTCTGAGAAAGTGCCATCGAACGAATAGCGTGTCGGAACCAGTAATGCGACCGAAATGAGAAGTCCATAGAACGCACCAATGAAAGCCGGATGACTGTAAAATAGCGGCAATTGGCTGAATCTCTGAGACAACCCCCCACCCGCAAGCAGATGTCTCTGCTCCGTTGGGAGTTCAGACATACGCGTACGCCATTCCATCTTCGCAAACCGCCTGACAACGTCCTATGGTCTTACGGGTGTGCGTCAATCCTGACCATCGGTTTCTTCTGATTTGCCGATGGTACGGAGCGTTCCATCTTCGGATTCGGTTGAACCAGTGACCTTACGGATAATCGCCCCCAAAGGAACCTCAATTTGACCTGGTGTGGTATCCAACCATTCCCTCTGCAGGAGGTCACCGTCATCGTCACTAATCTCCCGCTCTCTAGCGGCCTCGAACGGGTCATCTTCGTCTATGTCTCTCTCCTGCGCTTCGCGAAGCGCCTGAGCCATGTTGATGAGGTTGACAAGTTTCTCGGCACTTGCATCCTTCATTTCTCCGCCCCATCTGACAATGACTTCGCCCTCGTCATCACCATCTCTTAGCAGTAATCCACCTAGTAGCGGTTCTCTGCTGAGGTGTATTCTGACTCCGACTGGAAGTGTAATCCATTCCTTATCACGGTCAAGAACGAAAACAGCGGTGGCGGTTTGCGCATCAGAGTCATGCCATGGGTGACCTTCCTGCACCGCGATGATGTCGAGTATTGCTCGCTCGTTATTGATATACCAAACGGCATATCCTATTGCAAGAATTGCGGCTATTGCGCTGAGCAGTAGACCGATTGTGGAATCATCGCTAATCGCTGAATACAGCCAAATTGGAATCATCAACGCAGTGACCAGTAACCCACTCACCATCCAATGACGTGTGCTATTCACCCAAGAGTCAACCACACTGGTTTCCGATAACTGATGCGCGTCAGTGGGTAGTGCCATATGTTGTCGTGGCGGCGAATCCGCATCAAACCTCTCATTGTCGATGCCGAGGCGTTCGGCTAAATGAAAATGTGTGAGAAATCGTCATAGCGCCCCTAATAGGGGCGGTTCATTCAAGAGGCATCGTCAGCAACGCGGCGCGTTGGTTTAGCATGGTTGAACTTCCAAGAGGAGAGGTATCCGAGTCACGCAGGGGTGGCTCTGGCGTTTTAGAACTCCTCCTTGTCGACATGCGAAATGCTTCCCGCTCCGGCTATATCCGTTGTGAAGCACCCAGACTTTCTGGCGCTATTGGACAAATCACAGTCCACGATGGAGCCCCAAGGCTTGCTCTCTACGAGAGCCCCGATGGCGATCTCAAGATGGGTCATGTTGCCCTAGGCGCAATCCGCGAAGCAGCCCTACACGAGGACTCAAGGTTGAGTTTGCACGAAGGTGTGGACGTCCGGCTAATCGAGGAATTGCATCCTCTCGCCCTTCTGCACATCGAGGAAGGAGAGGTCATTGCTTGGACCGGAGGCGACTCTGATGAGGAGTGGTGGGCTCAGCGACAGAGGCGCCGGCCGGGATGGAAGCGATTGGATGCATGGCAGAGTGAGGAACCATCAGCACCGTTGCCTGATGCAGCCGACCGAGAATCACCGCTTAGGTATGAGGCAGGTGATGAGTTGATTCCAGGCACGGTCTCTGTCGTTGATGCAGAGGAACCCAATGAGGTAGTGGCGGTCGCTCGGCATTTGGGTGAAATTGGTCATCCACTTCTCATTCTCACCCGTATCCCCCCTTCGCGAATGGAGATTGAACATGGGATTCCTGCACAGGTTACTCGCTGGTTGACTGAGAAGGGAGATGGCTCCGAGCAGGTACTCGCTCCGAGTTTGGAGGAGGTGCGGCGCGCTGTCGACGATTTCCTACATTCATCGCAACGTTGCGTGATAGTGCTCGATGGCGCCGAATTCCTTTCAGGTATACACGGGATTGAGCGTTTGCTTGGTCTACTCCGAAGTTTGGTCGACACCGTCACTTCGGCCGACCATCTGCTACTGATTCCCTGTGACCTCTCTGCTTGGAGTCTGAAGGAGCGCACAATCATGATGCGTGAAGTTGACCGAATTTCATCCTCGTTGGTCGCGGAATGGGCATTGAGGCCATCGATTGTCGAAGGCCATCCATTCTGTGCTGATGACTGGACCCCGTTCGAGTTGCCAGAACCGGAGCAGGATTCCGCTACTGTTGCACCAGCAACAGCAGGTGCCGCGCAGGATAGTACTGAGATAGATGTTGATGCTCACCGTTTCTCAATCTCCGGCCTCGTCGAGGAATGGCGGCAGGAACGCAGCGACGAGGTCGTTGCCGTCGCAGATACTGTATCTCGGGCAACAGGAAAGCCACCCATAGAGGAATTACCGGATTGGGCCACATCTCCTAGCGCGAATATGCTTGAAGACGAAGTACAATCTCCCGTGTCAGAGGAATCCCAAGTCATTGAGGAAGAATCGAAACAAGCGCCAGCAGAAATCGTTGTTGAGGCTGAGCCAGAACCGGTGGTGCCCAAGGGCGTCACCGTAAATCATCGTGGCAATGCTCCCCGCAGAGTGAAGAAGCGAAGAATCACAAAAGCCCAACTAAGTAGTGGCGAACTTGTTGGTGCTGCATCGCTAAGTTCCGAAGTTGGCGAGATGGTTGCTGTTGTGGAAGACCACACATCTCGAGATGAACTC
>CAUZSM010000148.1:0-4192 GCA_963582685.1 Candidatus Thalassarchaeaceae archaeon
CAGGGCCTGAATATAGGTCGAATTACTACTTACATGGCAGGATTGCCCACCAGTGTACCCGGAGCAACTACCAATCGATTGTGTGGCTCCTCAATGCAGGTTATTCACGATGCAGTTGGTGCTATGGCTATTGGCTCCGGCGAGTTATTCCTCTGTGGAGGGGTTGAGTCAATGAGTCGTATCAAGCGTGGGGGATGGCAGCGCAGCCCACATCCTGGCCTTGAGGTATCATTTCCCGAGGCGTATATTGCGATGGGACTGACCGCTGAGAATCTTGCTAATAGTCATGAAATTTCGCGTGGTGCTCAGGAGGAATTCGCCCTTCAAAGCCATCAGAAAGCCGCCAAAGCAAGAGATTCTGGTCTGTTTGACACAGAGATCGCCCCGGTGTCCGATCTTGAACACACTGTGAGTTCAGATGGGTGCATCCGAGGTGGGACATCTTTGGAGTCGATGGCCGGATTACGACCTGCATTCATCGATGATGGTACTGTTACCGCTGCGACATCGTCACCACTGACTGACGGCTCAGCATTCACTGTCGTTTGCACTGCGGACTATGCTGCTGAGAATAGCCTGAATCCCTTGGGCACCATCTTGAGCACTGCGGTAGCAGGAGTTGCGCCCGAGATAATGGGAATTGGGCCAGTTCCGGCAACTGAGAAAGCACTGAAGAGGGCTAATCTAACACTTGATGACATGGATGTCATCGAATTGAATGAGGCTTTCAGTGCTCAGTCACTAGCATGTCTGAAAGAATTGGGTTTGGAGGCTGACGATAGCAGAATCAATATCGATGGCGGTGCGATTGCAATTGGACACCCTCTTGGTGCCAGTGGTGCGAGGATTACAGGTAAGGCCGCCTCACTACTACAGAGGAATGGCGGGGTATATGCTCTCGCTACCATGTGCATAGGTGGTGGAATGGGCATAGCCACCATACTCTCAAGAGGCGATTGACGGAAGTTTCGCAATACACTGATATGCCTCAGGGGCGGGTCGAGACTCATGGCGAAGTGGTCACCACGTGAGGGCAGGCGTCAAGCCAAGGATAACTTGGGCTTCACCGAGGGTGGAGATTGTGCTCGCTGTGGTGGAGATAAATCCCCATCCACAATTGCTGGTTTTTTGGTATGCCAGAAGTGCAGTTACGAATGGAGAGACCCCGATTACTCCACCCCAGACTCTGGCCAAATGGACTCGATTAGGAGCCAATCTGAGAAGGTGGCTGAGTTCAAGCGCGAGATGGAATCAGGTACTGGATTGGCTCGAGTACTCGGTATCGAAAGTGACCTGAGCGATGCGCAGAGTGCTGGAATGAATCGATTGCAATCCAAGTGGTTCGAGGGAATGCAGGGCCATCACAATCCAGCAGAGGAAGAACGTAAGCCATTGCTGATATCATTTGACGACGATGACAACCTACTCGAAACACAGGTCGGTGCGGTTCATCTATCGGACAATACATTTGATGGCGGAGAGGAGATTCGTATCGAGTACCCAGGATATGGTACTGAATTCTATGTCTACAATGAAGATGACTCACTCGGATGGCGTCGCGGCAAAACATTAGAGGATACGGCGCGAAACATCGCATCAATCATCAATCGGCGCAGCAAGTTGGTCCATGCACGTCATGAGGAGTATTCTGTATGCTTTGAGTTACGGAGCAGTTCGCTGAAGGCAGATTCTCTGGTCATCTTTGTCGATGACCCAGGTGGTAAGAATATGGTTGCGGAGAAATTGGGTGTGGTACTCGACCCCGATGAGGTTCAGATGTACGAAGATTATCATGAGGTTGTTCGACTAGTTGTTGCCGATGGCATCATCACACCCAGTGAGGACCAATTGCTGTGGGCCATGCGGCAGAACCTTGGAATCACTGACACCGACCATATCCGAATGGTATTGGACATCTTTGGAGATGAAGTAACCAAGGAATGTCCCGATTGTGGCTCACTCACCCCACTATACCAACAGCAGGAAGCATGGTGGTGTGAGCAGTGTCAGCACTGGCTATGATTACCACGTCGTGCGGGTGCGTTAGGCGTGGTCGTAGTGGTATTGTTGAAATACCGGATAGCACCGGGCAAAACCAACGGTGAACGTATGGCTGACGATACTCTCTACATTGGTGTTGACTTGGGAACCTTCCGCTCAGTCGTGGTATCATCGGATAGCCATGATGAGCAGGTCTTGACTGTAATAGGCACCCCTAAGGACCAGATAGCAAAGAATTTCCTGAAGCGGGATGTCCTTTTTGGTGAGGAAGCCCTGAAGAATCGGTTGGCATTGGATCTGTATCGTCCACTGGAGCACGGAGTGATTAAAGACACCCCAGAGGACAAAAAGTTCATCGCACACTTCATCACTCACATGATTGGTCTTGCCGATCCCGAGGACTTCGACAGGGTCGTTGCTGTCATCGGTGCACCAGCCGAGGCATCTCACGTAGACAAGTCGTCTATTTTCGATGCTGCTGCAGGTAGCGTAAATGCTTGTATGATTATTTCTGAGCCCTTTGCAGTTGCATATGCTCTCGACAAGTTGGACCACACGCTGGTTATCGACGTCGGAGCAGGAACAACTGATCTTTGCCGGGTTTACGGAACAATTCCAAGCCCTGATGACCAATCACACATCGGCTATGCTGGAGATGCGATTGATGCGCGCCTCATTGAAGAGATACAGCGCAAGTATGTTGGAGCACAGGTTACTAAGGATATGGCGAGGCGATGGAAGGAGGAATTCTCATTCGTCGGCAACGCCGTCCCAGATGACCCGATAATTGTCGACTTCTCAATCGAAGGAAAAGCAATGTCTCTCGATATTACAGATTGTATTGAGATTGCATGCGAGGCCATTATTGACCCAATAGCTCATGAGGTGAAAGAACTTGTTGCAGGTTCCAACCCCGAATATCAGGATGCTTTCCGTCGCAACATCGTGTTGGCTGGTGGCGGTAGCGGAATCGCTGGCCTTGGTGAGATGATTGAAGAGCGCCTTTCGGATCTAGGGGATGTTGTCGTCATGACAGTCGATGACCCCACTCATCTGGGCGCCATGGGCGGCCTGAGGCTCGCTATGGAAGTCCCAGAGGATATGTGGAAGAATCTGACACTTGCGCATCGCTGAGGACTATTCTTCCTCTGAAAGGGCTGCGATTGTCTGCTTGAGAATCAGTCCCTCATCGCAGTTCGGGCACTTTTCTCCCACATCTAACCTGTCCGGTTGGATTGCCAGCAATGATGAGCAGTGCGGACAAGATGCGAGAATTTCCCCATCTGCGAGTGGTATTGACGATAACATCGTAGTGGGATGTCCATGATACCACGCTGCGAACATAGGATGTCTGAGCAATTTGGTGCGCTGATACATGGACCAAGTTAGGAATAGCAACAACGCGGCCTGTACCAATGACCACCTGTCGGTTGTGAGCCCTTGGCCTAAATCCACTACTGCAAGAATACCTACAACGGCAGTCAGGCTGAACCATGAGACCAACATGAAACCCAATCCCCACGACTTGCGTTGAATGAATCCCCATGAAATCGGGATTGCTACAATACCCACCGGGATGAGTAAAACGATGAATGAGGATAGTTGCGGTATTGAGGCCAAATCGACTGAAATCAGGAACAGAACCAATCCAACAGTGAAGATGAACATCCACCCTACTTGCCGATGTGCTGCGGCCAATTCCCCTGTCGGTTCGTCTCTTCCCATGGGCTGCGCATCCAGTCAAGTGAAATCGTAATTTCGGTTCTCCGATCTCCGTAATAGGTTTGATGAATGGGTGCATAACCGGTCAAATCAATGACCAGCACTGCGGACACCGGCGTAACTCGGCACGGTGATGCATTACAGGGGTGCAGAGTCCTATTCGGAATCAGTGGTGGAATTGCCGCCACCGAGGCTGTCCGCCTAGGCAGGGAATTACGTCGTCATGGTGCTGAACTGACAGTCATCATGACTCCAGCTGCCTGCAAGGTAATCACGCCACTCGCGGTTGGTTGGGCATGCAAATGTGATGTTTTGACTGATTGGCAACCTGAAATGTCCCAACTGGATCAATTCGATACGGTGCTAGTGAGCCCCACAAGTCGGAATTTACTCGCACGATTCGTCAATGGCATGATGGATTCTCCGCTGTTGATGGCCATGTCCGCTGCACGTGGGCGTAGTCATCCAA
>CAUZSM010000149.1:0-4174 GCA_963582685.1 Candidatus Thalassarchaeaceae archaeon
GAGCAGCAGGTTGCGGTTGAGCAGCAGGCTGTTTGGAGTAATGGTGGTGATGCACATCGCCAGAAATAACGCTATCACTAATTCCGCCGGGACGCGAACCATCCGGTTGCATGGCTCCCGATAGGTGTAATCCACTTTACTATGTCGCTAGTCACTTTAGACCATCGAGGCGATTTACTCAACTGTTCTGATAAGTTGGTCGACGACTCTCAATTAGGGCGGAGAGCCCCTCCAACGCGTCATCAGTGGCGAAGATAGTTGCAAGGTCAGCCAGTTCAAGAGCAAGGCCTGCTGCGAGGTCATCTCCGGTTTGGGACGCGCCATTCAGCAGGTTGTTTGCCATTTGCAGAGCGATAGGTGCGGTGCGGGCAAGAGACTTCAGTTGTCGGCTGACATTCTTGTCATCCGCATCAAATCCATCTGGACAGCCGCCAGCAAGCAGTGTATCCATGTTATCATCAGAAAAGAACGAGGTTGCAAATGCTGCAACCGGATGTTCTGGTTGGGTCGGCACGCCCGGATACTTGTTGGTGGGCTTGCCGGCTGCGTCGATATTCTCGACGGTATCAGCGACTTCACTGGGCTCGACCAGATGGGTGAGCAATCCGAGAGCAGCAGCGGTGCGATGGTCAACAAAATTGCCGGCCAAAACCGCCCATCGCGCGGCTTCCATGCCACAGATCCGGGGGGTGCGTTGCGTACCGCCAAGACCCGGATAGATGCCGATGCTTGTTTCCGGGAAGCGGAATTGGCTCCTGTAAGTGCCAACCCGGTAATCACAGGCGAGTGCCAACTCAAGGCCACCACCCAAGGCCAAACCAGTGGTCAGTGCAACGGTAGTCTTGGGTGAGTTATCCAATTTGTTCAGCACTTCATGTCCGTACGCAGTGAAATCATAGATTTCCTGGATTGAGTCTGCGCGAATTTTGTCGACAAAGAATTTCACGTCTGCTCCAGCAACGAATGCCTTTCCCGCTCCTTCCAACACAATCGTCGATACACTGTCATCCGCGTTCAGTCCGTCAAGCACTGCACCGAGTTGAGCGACCAGAGTTTCGTTTAGTGCGTTCATCGCTTCAGGTCGATTCAGTTTGACCGTTGCAATTCCGCCGGTTTGAACAACATCGATGTAGTTGAATTCCCAATCATATCCGCTACTGGCTTTGGTCGCAAAGAAGTCGGGGAGTGAGAAGGAGGATACCTGCTCCCCACCATGGTGTAAATCGTTGTATTTCGAGGCCATTCTATGTGCTTCTTCGATGCCGATTTCGTTCATCAATTCAAACGGACCAGACATCCATCGCAGCCCGACTTTGGCTCCGCGGTCGACATCTTCCATGCTGCAGATGTCTTCCTCAACAATCTGGGCAGCGACAGCGAAAACCTGACCGAGCAGCCGCTCGCGAATGGTCGCTGCCGCCTCATCCTCACACTGCTCATCCCCGTCGATTTTCCATATCTCGCCGGCTTTAACGAGGTCGCGTAGGCTTTGAGCGCCGTGGTAACGAGGGGTGTTGAGTTGCTCACTGAGGTAATCGTTAGCATGTAGAGCGATAGGCGGTCCAGTCAGGTTCATCAGCGCGAAAGGACCCATGCCGATGTTGAACGCCTCACGCGCTACGGCGTCAATTTGAGCGGTTGTGCCGAAGCCCTCCTCAAGTAGAAGGCAGGCCTCATTCAGCCACGGCACGAAGAAGCGATTCACTACGAATCCCGGCCTGTCCTTGCAGACGATGACAACCTTGCCAAGCATCTTGCAGTACTGCTCCACGCGTGCGACAGTCGAGGGCGAAGACGCCTCAGCAGGAATTACCTCAACCAGCCGATTTTTTGCTGGATGATAGAAGAAATGCAGGCCGACGAATCGGTCTGCGCGACCAGATGCCTCTGCCAGTGCATTGACAGAGAGCGAGGAGGTGTTTGATGCAAGCATGGTATTCTTGTCACAGGCTTGGTCAAGAGTTGCAAACACAGCGGTTTTTATGTCAAAATCCTCGAATACAGCCTCAATTACAAGGTCGGTTTTTGGGTCGACGTTTTCAACGCCTACCACTCCGGTGATTCTGCTTTTGATTTGCTCGACCTGCTCTGGGCGGAAGATGCGCCGCTCCACCGCCTCATCGAGGAAATCCGAGATGATGCTATTGCCCCGCTCGACCCATTGTGCTTCACGATCGACCATTTGCACTGTGAATTGTTCCTGTGCGGACTTCTGAGCGATGCCACTGCCCATATTGCCGGCGCCTACCACTGCGACCGTCTCGACAGGTTCCATGTTGCGGCCGGGATGGATTCCCCCCATGAACTCAACGGAAGCAACACTCAGTGCTCTACCAATCAAACCTCCCACTCGGTTCTTATGATGACTGAGGTTGAGGCGCAGCCATGTCGGGGCGCAGGAATGCGATTAGTGCCCTCACTATCACCGCTCTTCTGATGCTACTTCTAGCAGCGCCGACCATAGATGCCAATTCCAGCGGCAAGCACAACTCCGCTGGCGGCTGTGGTTGCCATTCCGGTGCCGCAGGTATGGTCACCCCGTCGTTATCTGGCCTACCAAGCCAATACACTCCGGGCTCACCCTATTCGCTGACAATTTCCGGCACAGGCTATCCTTCAGGCAGTGAGGGTGGCTTTTCGATGGTCGCCAACAAGGGTTCGTGGAGCTACCCGGGAAGCAGTGTGAAAATCAGTGGGCTTTCTGTTACTCACAGCAATGATGTGCGCAGGACGTGGACAGTCACTTGGACCGCACCTGTAGCAGGTTCGGGCACAGCCCTCATCAATCTCGCAGTCAACTTTGTCAATGGTAACGGCAACAATAGCGGAGACGGCTATGGCACGATGAGCACCAATGTTCCAGAGATGCTGCCAGCGAATAATCCACCAAGCGCGAGCAACGTCCAAATCGTGCCTACAGACCCAACCAAGGCGACTGGAATGTCCCTCTCTTACACGTATAGTGATGCAGATGGGGATGCGGAATCGGGCACGACAATCGAGTGGTATCGCGATGGTACGCACGTGAGTAGCATCGATGGCATTTCCAACGTCGGTGGCGGCCTCATGACGCGTGGGCAGCAGTGGTTGGTGAAGGTGAGACCGAGTGATGGCACGGATACAGGTGCTGAAGTGAGTAGCAATACAGTCACTGTTGCCAATTCACTGCCGGTGGCGAACTCTGTGGCTATTTCACCCACTGATCCTGACGATTCTGACAGCCTGGCAGGTTCCTACAATTACCAAGATTTGGATTCAGACCCGGATACGGCAAGTACGCTGGAATGGTATCTGGATGATTCGCGCGTTCCCGAACTGGACGGTGTTCTCACAGTGTCCTCTTTGATGACTAGAGCTGGGGATGCATGGCAGTTTGTTGTGACTCCAAATGACGGGCTGAACGCTGGTGCTCAGACTTTCAGCCCGATTGTGATTATTTCCTCATCCAACGCCGCTCCAACCTGCACTTCAGTAAGTGTAACCCCAACCTCTCCTGATACGACGGTGAACCTAACTGCTTCATGGGCCTGCTCCGATTCAGATGGTGATGCAATCATTGAGCAGGAGTTTGAGTGGTATCTTGGCGGCAATCGAGTTGCTGGGCTTGACGGAGAGCAATTTGTACCATCTGCATCGACGAACAAGGGTGAATCCTGGCACGCGCGCACGCGGGTATCAGATGGCATTGCATGGTCGGATTGGATACAGTCCTCAGCAGTGACGGTACAGAATAGTGCGCCGAGTGCAGCGAATGTGGTGATTGGACCTAGTGATGCGGATTCGACCACGAATATTTCTCTACAATGGGATTTCGTTGACGCTGACGGCGATGCAAGTTCAGGTTCTATGGTTGATTGGTTCCGGGACGGCAATGTGGTGATGAGTTTGCGAGGCACGCTTGAGTTACCGGTGGAACAGACCGAGCGTGGCGATGTTTGGATGGCGAAGATAACGCCTTCAGACGGCTCATCATGGGGCCTCAGTGTTGAATCAAATCACATCACCATAGGCAATAGTCTACCAGTTCTCACCGCGTTTTCGATAGGACCAGATGACCCTGACAGCCTTGTACCGCTTTACCTCGATTGGTCAGCGTCCGACGGTGATGATGACGAGATATCAGTGAGTATCCGCTGGATTCGTAACGGCTTCCAACTCGGCGAAGTAGATGGGT
>CAUZSM010000150.1:0-4168 GCA_963582685.1 Candidatus Thalassarchaeaceae archaeon
GCTTTGGTGTCCCACTGGGGCACTGGTCTACAAATGAGGAGTGAATACAGTGGGCGAGAAGCCGAAGGCGTTGATTGTAGGTTCTGGCATAGGAGGTCTGACCACAGCAGCAAGCCTAGCGGCGAAAGGAGGACTGGAGGTTGAGGTCCTTGAGAGAATGTCATTCCCCGGAGGCAGATTCACCCAACACGACCACGATGGATTTCAAGTCCCCACTGGCGCAGTCCACATGATTCCGCATGGACGAAAGGGCCCGATGGCAAAATTGCTGCTTGGCCCAGAGAGCAGGGGTGGCCTCAACCTGCGGAAATATGGCTTTGATTTCCTTCCTACAACTCGATTCGCTGGCATTCTTGATTCAAAGGGACATCGAACAGCGAAAGGTCCGATGGGGGTACTCTCGTGGTTCTCTTGGAATGACCGTCTGCGACTTCCACAACTGCTCGCTACTCGAGCGAAGAAACCGTGGGGTGATGGAGAGATTGACGGAGATGCTTGGATGCGCAAGAGGTTCAGCGGTGAATTCGTCGATTTCCTTGACGCTTTTGCAAACTTTGCCATCAGTCTACGATTCAAACAGATGCCAGCATCGACGGTAGTCAGGATGTTGCAGAACGCATTTTGGCTCGACCGACCAAGTGTGCCCAAGGGTGGCTGCAAAGGAGCAATCGATGCTCTGAAGAAAGACCTGAAGCAAAAAAAGGTCAAACTGCGGGTTTCGCAAGAGGTCACTGAGATTCTTCCCGGCAGTGCTGAGGAGAGCACTCGGGGTCATCGATTCTGCGTAGGTGTGCGCAGGAGAGGTCGTGAGGCGGCGACATGGGTAGGCACAGATGCCATCGTCTGGAATGGAGGGCATCCCAATCTGCTCAAGGTCCTGTCCGACGACTTTGAGGTCGATGAAGTAGTGAAGGAACAGATTCGTGAAACACAGGCAGTCGGAGGAATTGGATTCGTTTTCGACCTCGATGAGGACATTCCACATCGCGACAGTGGAGTGACGATGATTCCAAGTCTTGAGAGGGTAGGAGGCTACGTTCTTCCTACATTCTCAGACCCGAGTTTGGCTCCAGAAGGTCGTCACATGATGGTTACTCACCAGTATGTTCCGAGCAGCGATATCCAGTCGGAGATAGACAAGGGTAGAGAAGACCTCTACGAGGCAATTCCATGGCTGGCTGACAAGGGCGAGGAGGTCTGCGTTCACGCCTATCACCGCAATTGGCCCTGCAACCGCTCCCCGCAGGGAGCCGAGTTGCCGGCAGATATCGGCGTGGATGGGATCAGGCTAGTTGGCGATGGCGTGAAAGGCCACGGCTGGATGATGATTGAGGGCATCGCCGCCAACGTTCCGGCCGCCGTCAAAGATACCCATCGGGCGGCGATTGACTTTAGTTAGGAGCACTTTTCTCACAATCGTGCGATGAGTAATGCTCAAAGTCGGCACGCGTGCGCCATTAGCCAATGACGGCAGAACATCCAGATAACGAGCCGATTCTCGAATTCGCGCCGGGAAGTCCTGAACGGGCTGCTCTGCAGGCCGAGATGGACCGGCAAATGTCCGAAGTCGTTGAGATTCCTTGCATCATTGACGGCGTGGCGATTTTTACCGGAAATACCACCACTCAAGTCATTCCTCACAAACATGGACATGTGCTTGCTATCGTCCACTTGGCCGGACCTGAGCAGATTGAGGCAGCCTGTGCAGCGGCGGTAAGCGCACAAAACGGCTGGATAGAATTAGGACTCGAGGGCAGAGCGGAAATTTTTGAGAGATGTGCGGATTTATTGGCTGGCGATTGGCGAATGAAAGTCAACGCGGCTACCATGCTTAATCAGAGTAAGACCGCGTTTCAAGCCGAGGTTGATGCCGCCTGCGAACTAATTGATTTTTGGCGATTCAATGCCTACTATGCGCGTGGATTCCACGACCAATTACAGCCATTGGTCAGCCCGGATGGAGTTGTGAATAGCACCGAAATCCGACCGCTCGAAGGATTCGTTCTCGCCATCACTCCGTTCAACTTCGCTAGCATCGCAGCTAATCTGCCTAGCGCGCCTGCGCTGGTAGGATGTACTGCTGTTTGGAAGCCGTCACGAAATTCTTACCTGTCGAACTACATTTTGATGCAATTAATGATGGAAGCTGGACTACCGGCGGGTGTCATCAATTTCCTGCCCGGCTCCGGCGCAGAAATCACCGGAATCGCCTTGAAAAATCCCAACCTTGCTGGCATTCACTTCACCGGCTCCTCAGCGGTTTTCCAAGGACTGTGGCAGAACGTCGCATCCGCTCTACCCGTGCTGAAAGGATATCCGAGAATCGTTGGAGAAACCGGTGGAAAAGACTTCATTGTCGCCCATCCGAATTGTGATGAACAAGGACTACTAATCGCGATGCTGCGAGGCTCATTTGAGTATCAAGGACAGAAATGTTCGGCGGCAAGCCGCGCATATGTTCCACGCAGCGTTTGGGAGCGAATCAGCGCACCACTATCCGATGAGATTCGGAAAATCAAAATCGGCGATGCCCGCGACTTTACCAATTTCATGACTGCAGTCATAGACCAGCGAGCATTTGACAAAATCACCGGGTATATTGAAAGAGCGCAGGCAAGAGATACCTGCGAAGTCGCCGTCGGTGGCGGCTCAGACGATAGCGTTGGCTGGTTCATTGAGCCGACAATTATCGTCACCACAGACCCTCATTCTGAAAGCATGATTGAGGAAATCTTCGGACCGGTGCTCACCGTATACGTCTATGAGGACGAGGACACAGGCGAAGGTGAAAGTCAGAGTGAAGGAGATAACAATGGGTTCAACGAAGTTCTCAAGTTGTGCGATACCTCCTCTCCTTATGCGCTGACCGGGTCAATTTTCGCTGCGAACGAGGAAGATGTTCAGACCGCATTCAACGCACTGCGCTTTACTGCCGGCAATTTCTACATCAACGATAAACCGACTGGCGCAGTAGTAGCCCAGCAACCATTCGGCGGCGCAAGGGCATCGGGAACCAACGATAAGGCTGGAGGTCCACTCAATCTTCTCCGATGGATTTCTCCGCGCTCGGTGAAACGGACATTGGACATCCCTCAGGATTGGACCTACCCCTTCCTTGAACCAGATGAGTGACTAACTAAACAAGACCACACTTCGGGAGTGAAAAAGTGAGAATATCTGCTATGATGCTGACGCTGCTGATGTTGATGACTGGTTTGTCCGGTTGCCTAAGTCCACCTGACGGTTCTGGAGATGATGAGACAAATATCGTGCGCGTGCTGACCTACGATGTATTCGCGCTGAGTGATGAGATGATTGAGGATTTTGAGAACTCTACTGGGTATGAAGTTGAGATAATCAGGGTAGATGATGCTGGCACAGTTCTTGCTCGCGCCTTGCTGACCAAAGATGCACCGATAGGAGACGTCATCGTCGGCATAGACAATTCATTTCTGCAAATCGCACTTGAGCAGGAACTCTTCCAGCCCTACATCGGACCCGTTCCTGCCCTCCACCCTGAGGCTATCGCCTCTTACACCGGAGACTTGGTGGTACCCTATGACTGGGGAAGGGTCTGCATCAACTACGACACCTCTTACGTGGATGGTGAGAACGTGAGCTCGCCAACTAGCCTTTGGGACCTGACCGATGAGAACTGGACCGGCAAGGTAGTGGTGCAGAATCCGCGTACCTCCTCCCCCGGTCGCTCCTTCCTGATTGCAACGGTAGACTACTTTGCCAACGATGGTGATGAAACGACTGATTTTGCTGACTGGTGGGCGTCGATGGCTGGTAATGAGGTCATCGTGACCGACGGTTGGAGCGAGGCCTACGAACTGCATTATTCGGGAGGCTACGGTCAGTGGTATGATGGGTTCATTGGAGATGCACATGCGGTTATTTCCTACTGCCATTCACCAGGGGTAGAGGCCTATTACGGTGAGAATTGGACTACTTCCGTTGCGCTCACCCTCGACCGCGCCTCTTTCCTACAGATAGAATATGCCGGCATCGTCAATGGTGCTGCCAATCCTGATGGAGAGGCCGCCTTCATCGAGGCGATGCTGAACGATAGTGTGCAGTCGGGAATCGCACTATCCAATTTCATGTATCCGGCGGCCTCCGCCTACACTCTACCAACCGATAATGGCTACCAGTGGCATACCGG
>CAUZSM010000151.1:0-4100 GCA_963582685.1 Candidatus Thalassarchaeaceae archaeon
GGATTGGCGGGCAGTATGAGGCAGGCTCGCCAACTTGTTATTCACGGTCACATCGCCGTCGGCGACCAGAAGATGACCGTGCCCAGTTACATCATCAGCCGTGATGAAGAGGCTGAACTCTCCTATCATCACAATTCCCCACTGAATGACCCGAGCCATAACATCCGTCAGCAAATCGAATTGATTCGCGCGATGGCGGACTATGGTGAGGACGGGGAGGCAGTACCCGCGTCTGAGGTCACCGAGGATTTCGTGGAGAAGACCGCCGCAGCTGCTGAGGCTGCACCGGCTGCTGAAGATGCAATTGCTGAGGGGGGTGAGGCTTGATGAATCACAAGGCAGTTCTTCACATCTACAGTTCGTACAACAATGTGCTTATGACCGCGACAGATCTTACCGGTGCAGAAACCATCGCAAAGGTCAGTGGTGGACAAGTAACCAAGAAGGCAAGCGATGCTGGCGGCCAATTCGCCGCTACTCGTGCCGCTGAGCGAATAGCTGACATGCTGAAGGAGAAGGATTTCTCGCAAGTCATTGTGAAGTACCGGGGTGCTGGAGGCAATAAGAGCCCGAACACAGGACCCGGAGCACAGGCAGCCATCCGCGCACTCACTCGCGCTGGAATCAAGGTCGCTCGCATCGAGGATGTAACACCTATTCCACACGATGGAACGAAGAGTAAAGGAGGGCGCCGCGGGCGTCGTGTATGATTGGAGGAATGAAGAATGGTGAAGACAAAGATACTCTCAGAGACAGATACCCATCTTGAGGTGCTAATTTCAGGAACTGACCGTGCGCAGGTCAATGCGATTCGTCGCACGATGCTCACAGAAGTAGCGAAGATGGCCATCCACAAGGTTCGATTTGAAATGGGTACCATCAATGACAATTCCACTGGTGAGGCTTTCGAATCTGTAAGTGCTATTCCCGATGAGGTGATCGCGCACCGACTTGCAATGATTCCAATTCCCACATACCACGAGGAGTTCTGTTTCCTTGAGGAAGACCCGGCTAACGAAGGTCTACCGAAGGAGGAGTGGGGAAGCCCCGGCTCGCAGATAATCTACCACTGCAGCGCTCGCGGAACCCCAGAGGGCCGCCCAGTCACCGCTGCTGACTTGAACGTGCTAGGTGAGGACAAATTGCAGATTCCAGAGGCTTACCGTGATATTCCTATCACCAAGTTGTTTGAAGGGCAATATATCGAGTTCTACGCTTACGCGGTTCTTGGTCGTGGTAGTGAACATGCAAAGTGGACTCCAGTGGCTGGTGTCACTTTCATACCGCGTCAAGTGGCTAAGTTGAACATCAAGACGAAGGCCAAGATATTGTGGGACCTTGACCTCACTATCACTGAAAAGGATTTCAAATCCGGCAAGTTGGATGATATTGAAAAGGTCACTCTTCTGAAGAAGGAATTGATGCACGTTGGTGACGGCACTGCTCGCAAGGACATTTTCAAGGACGCGATTACACTTGAGGATGTATCTGGAGAATTCATTTTCAAGTTTGATACCGATGGCTCAATGAGTGCTCGCACAGCTTTCAATCAAGCCTGTAACGTTCTCGCAGGTCGTTTTGGTAATTTGTCAGAGATTCTTGAGCAAATTCTCTGAGTTCACTGAGGCATTATCGGCGCACCGCTGATGAGGGATGACATCGCTCGGGTGGTCGAATGACCGTAGGTCGCGCTCACGTTGGTGGCCACATCACCCTGCTGTTCAGCATACAGGCATCATCACCAAACGCCCTCGAGCAGGGCAGCCGTGGTTCTGGACTATCCATTTCACACGGCGTGGATATCATCGCTACAGCAACTGCTGGCGGCGAGGGGCGCGTGAATCTTGTTGGTGATGCGCCAGATGAATTGTTGTTTGTAACTGTGGTCGAAGAGTTGTCTGTACTATTACCTGAAGTTGCCAATACCGATTGGAATATTGAACACAGAGCCGAATTGCCGACCTCACAAGGTTTTGGTTTGTCTGCCTCAGCCGCCTTGGCGACCGCTCTTGCAATGCAGCGTGCCCTAGGTGAGCAGGAAAATGAGGTTGCAAGAGCAGTCCACTGCGCCCACATGGTAGAGCGCCGTCTCTCTGGAGGGCTTGGAGATGTAGCGGCAATTCATGCAGGAGGGGTAGAGTTGCGCATCGAGGCTGGTTGCCCTTCTTTTGAGGATGGATTGGGTGGCCCGGGCGCAGTTCTCTCTTGGTATCGGGACATTCCGATGGTGATTTGCTGGCGAGCCACAGCAAGCCGACACACTTCTGGATACATAGACGATGAGAATTGGAAGAGTAGAATCAGTGAATCAGGCGAACTCGCGCTTAAGCCCCTATTCGCGGCAACATGGGATGCCAATAGTTGGCATGCGTTGCTCGATGCAAGCGCAGATTTTGCAGCAGATTCTGGTTTGCTCGGCGATGCAAATCGCCACGAATTACTGTTGATGGTTGGCGGAGCACTAGCCTCCTGCGCTCTCATCGATGCGGGTCTTATCTCTCGATTGTGCATGCTTGGAGAGAGTGCAGTCATTTTCCCAAGTGACCTTGCGGGGGAGTGCCCAGAAGGTTGGCAGCAGCGTTTGGTTGACGCGTTGCAGGCACGAGGACTAGGGGCGTTTGCAACAGCGGCTAGTTCCAATCCGCTAAATCTGTAATCAGTCACCGTTGTGCTTTTGTTTCATTTTTTTGTTATGCTCAATCAGTTTGCTCAAATCCAATTCGTTGGCGTCAAGCAGCAATGCTCCCTTCAATCTCAGCCCATCACAGAAGCCATGACGGAACACAATGGCACCGTATCCCCATTCCTCTACGTAGCGATTGACCTGCTTTTGGGTCTTCTTTCGAGGAAATGATAGATTGGCACCGTAGTAGTGCTTGGCGTCAATCCACGCAACCGGCACTCCGTTGATTTCGACATCATCGAGCATCAACAAATCAGGAGTTCTAATGGGCCTTCCTTCTGCAGCCACCTGTTCAGTCATCAGGTCGCCTTGAGTACGAAATCGGACACTGGATTTCTCGAAGTGTTCGCAAAGTAGAACCTCAAAGATATCTGCGGCATGATGAGTCTCTGCTTGATTGACGTGGGTGACCCTGTCAGCATTTTCTGCGGCTTGGAACTCGGCGTAGTCTCGCTCATTCAGTTTCTTCTTTGGGCTCCGCAGTGTTTCCTTGATGCGAGTTTTTGACCAGTTTCTTCCTGATAATATGGCGCGGAACAGGTTCACAGGGGGGAAATCAAAGCGCTTGGACAAAGCGAGTACAGTTTCACCTCCTTCGTATCTGCGCAGCATCTCCCGGGCTCTTCGCTGTAATCGGCCGTGGCTGAACACCGCTTTTTCTTGGTTGAGAGCAGCACGCAGGCTGAGAGCCTGTTCCAACGAGATGTCGAGGTGATTGATGTCCTTGGCTATCTCATCAACCCGCTCATCTGGAAGGAAGCCAAATTCTCCGGGTTTGACGATGAGTTCAGATGCTTCTCTTTCAGCGGCCAGTGGAACGGGATTTACCTTCCATTTCATCGCAATGCTGGTGGGGGATGGGGACATATCTGAGGGGATTCCCATCGGCAGTGGTTTCACATTGAATCTCTCACGTGCGCGTTTTATAGCTTCGGAATTGAACGCTGCCGCATCATTTTGCTGCCTGCCACCTCTGGGCTTAGCACCCTGCCGACCTCTCCCTTGACCCCGGGGATTTCTCCCCCGCCGCCGTCGTCTAGATCGGGACGCACCTCGCGGTGCTTTGGAATCAGAGGAGGTCGGACGCTTGTTGGTGTCCTTCTCATCACTCACTAATGACGGCGAGTCGTCGGGGGTTCATGAACCCACTCTCAACTCAAAGGAATAGGTGCGAGCATCTTCGTGGTGTAGTGTCATCACCTTGAGTTCATCCGATGTCTTGAGGCGGCAATGGCTCTGTAGCCAAGGTCACGCAGAGGTAGAGGAATACACCACAACAAGGCTCCAAGCGTTTTCCAAAATAGACCTAATCTGAACAGTATTCGCACGACTGCGGCGCTGCGAACATACCATATTCCATGCTCAGAAACCAGATACATCGTATCAATTCCCTGCAGTCGTGGAGGACAATCAATGA
>CAUZSM010000152.1:0-4096 GCA_963582685.1 Candidatus Thalassarchaeaceae archaeon
AAATCAGGGACACTCTACTCTCTGCCTCGGAGAGGCAGACATGTACACGAGGCAGACGGCCCGAACCTTCGCAGTTCTACTATGCCTCGTCCTCGCCGGCTGGGCCCAATTCACACCGACTGCTTCTGCTCAGGGCCAACCGGATATCATCCAAGAACACTGGTACCACTCCTACGCCACCCTGACTGCAGACGTCCACGATTGGGTGGTGGAATACCCGGATATCGTATCATTGACCAGCGCAGGCCAGACAGTTCTTGGTCGAAGTCAATGGGTCGTGGCCATCACCAATGAATCGAGCGATAGCAAGCCCGACGGTACACCCAAAGAGAAGGTGTACATTGACGGAGGCCATCATGGAGGGGAGCACCTTGGCACAGAACTGGCATTCCTCGTCGCCGAGTTCTACATCGAGGGCTGGGCTGCCGGAGACCCTGAAGCGATTGAGGTTATCGAGAATACTGAATTGCATATCATGATCATGCTGAATGCTGACGGCAATGACTTCGACACCCGTTGGAATACCAATCAGGTCGACTTGAACCGCAATTACGACCACCATTGGTCGGCAGAGGAAACTCGGTCGGGCAGCGGGCCATTCAGTGAACCGGAGACCCGCAACAACGCGGATTACATGGCAGCCAACATGGTTGATGCCGACCTCTACGTCACTATGCACACCGGTACATGGATTCTGGCTTACCCATGGGGATTCACCGGCGAGATGCCGTCAGATTGGGAGATGTTTGAGCACATTCGCGACACCATCCACGAGACCATCGACGCCGACCTGCCTGTCAGAAACGCCAATGCAGGAATTTACCCGACCCACGGAACCAGTCGTGACTACGGCTACGGAATCATGGGATATCCGACCTTCACCTTCGAGACCGACGATGAGCAATTCCTGCTCGGGACCGTGCAATCGTTGTCAGACCGTTTGTCTGTTGAACTTGAGGTAATGCGCTACCTGATTACCAACGTCTGGTATTGGCGGGCGCGACTCAACGTGACTGAGATGTCAGTCTTGCCCGGTGAAACCGTCACCATAGATGTCACCAATAATGGTCATGCAACCACCTCGAATATTTCTATGCATTACCTCGATGCAGATGGAGAAGTACTGTGGCATTCCACGGATAACTTCAGTGTCAATGCGAGCAATGTAAGCCACGTCATCTTGGATGCCAGCAACCTTTCCTTGGTCAGTGGCGGCTCTTGGGAACTGCACTATCAGAAGCGGGTGATTGACGCATCGACTTGGGTTGCTGAGCCAATCCCAATAGAAGTCGTTACCATCAAAGAAGCCGATGATGGCGGCTGGCTACCAGCGTTCTCGCCTCTGACTACAATCATCGCTTTCGGTGCTGCCGCCCTTGCTGGACGGGGTCGTGACGAGTGAAAGTGCGTTTTTCATCTGTATTGGCATCATTCTAAAGGTGAAATGGGCTCTAAATCGTGATTTTACAGCACAATCCTTTGTATAGTGTGACCGAATCGCTGAGTTTAGGCGATTTTTGATGCAAGCGAGTGTAAGTCAATACGGAGAAGTCGGAGATATACTGGTATTACCCCTGTTCAAAGGCGTTGAAAAGGCACCAAACAATGCACTGAGCGGCCTTGCCCGTACCCAGCGCGGCTTGGTGAACGACGCTATCGCATCCAATTCATTCACTGGAAAGGCCGGCAAGACACTGACAGTATGGACACCGGGATGTCAAGTCGCGCTGGTCGGGATGGGAGATTCTTCTTCTGTTTCAGACAAGGCCGCGCGCGACGCCGGAGCCAAGGTGTTGCAGAGCCTATCCAAAGACGGTGGCACTGCTATCACAGCCCGCTTCACAACCGGTTGGAAGACCAACCAAATGATTCTGTTCGCAGAAGGCATGATGCTGCGCGACTACACCTTCGACAAGTACCAACAGAAGGACGATGACGACGAGGACCACGGAGATTGGAATCTGGATTGCCAAGCCAGTCCACGCCACATCAGCAACCTAGCGGCAGGCGTCACCAAGTCAAGTGCCATCACTGAAGGTGTGCATCTTGCGAGAGACCTCGGCAATGAGCCTGCCAACTACCTCTACCCGATGGAATACGCTGAGCGCGCACAGGCGTGGGCGAAGGGCAAGTCCAACGTGAAACTCGAGGTTTACGACTACGAGCGCCTGCAAAAAGAGAGCATGGGGGGACTGATCAATGTTGGAAAGGGCAGTGTGCAAAAACCCTGCATGGTGCTGTTCACCCTCAACCCCGACGCTGACTCTGGCAAGCGTGTGCCCTGCATTGTAGGGAAGGGAATCACCTTCGACACCGGCGGCATTTCACTGAAGCCGGGTGCTGGCATGGACGAGATGAAGTTCGACATGCATGGAGCTGCCACAGTTCAGGGCCTGATGTACGCGCTGCACGCTACCGGCCACAAAGGTCGCGTCAACGCAATCGCATGCCTAGCAGAGAACATGCCGGGTGCGGAAGCATATCGGCCCGGTGACGTGATTCCAACATATTCTGGCAAGACCATCGAGGTGCTGAACACCGATGCAGAGGGGCGCAACGTGCTAGCAGATGGACTGTGGAAGGCTGGCGAGTTCGACCCCGAATACATCGTGGACCTCGCTACACTGACTGGAGCGTGTGTCGTAGCACTTGGAAACGAGGCTAGTGGACTGTGGTCCAACGACGATGACCTGCGCGCGCGGATACACGAAGCCGGTAACTGTGAGGATGAAATCGCCTGGCCTATGCCACTGCTGCCTGCATTTGAGAAGGAGATGACCGGCTCAAAGATTGCTGATGTGCGCAACCTCGGCACAAGCCGCTATGGTGGAGCAAATACTGCTGCTGCATTCCTCAAGCAATTCGTTCCCGACAGGCCAACAGAGACCAATGCCGACGGTGAGAATGAGAGCAAAGGCGAACAGATCCCGTGGGCCCATCTGGATATTGCTGGAACCGCTTGGGGTGCCTCATCGAATGCTGCGGTCGCTCATGGAGCAACCGGTATCCACGTGCGAACTCTGCACCGCCTCATCACTCAGTGATTGGCTCAATCGTCGTCATCGACGACTTTGAAATCAGCATCGACGACGTCTTCGTCGTCGTCATCATCGTAGCCGGTGTGGTCACCACCGTTGTCGGAAGCAGCCTGCTCATCGGCCATCGCTGCTGCTGCAGCCTCGTACAACTTGGCGGAGATGGCGTGCATCGCCTCTTCCAACTCGGACACCTTGGCCTGTATTGCAGCCTCATCGAGATCGTCGTCATCAATCGGACCATCATCGGTCTGAATCAGTGCCTCAAGTTCGGTCAACTTCTCTTCGACCGGTGCCTTGTCATCATCGTCGATCTTGTCTTCTGCATCCTTGAGAGTGCGTCGGGTCTGGTAGACGATGCCATCAGCCTGATTGCGCAACTCGACTCGAGCCTGTCTGCGCTCATCTTCCTCTGCGTATTCCTCGGCCTCGGAAATCTTCTGCTGGATCTCATCCTCGGACAGGCTGGTGGCGCTCTCGATTCGAATCGATTGCTCCTTGCCGGTACCCATGTCCTTGGCAGACACGCTGGCGATGCCGTTTGCATCAATGTCGAAAGTTACCTCAATCTGCGGCAATCCACGCGGTGCTGCTGGGATTCCAACCAAGTGGAACTGGCCGAGAGTTACGTTGTCACGGGCAAACTTACGCTCACCTTGCAGCACGTGTACTTCGACAGCAGGTTGGTTGTCCGACGCGGTGCTGAACACCTCGCTGCGTCGGGTAGGAATTGTCGTATTACGCTCAATCATCGACGTGGTCACACCACCGAGTGTCTCGATTCCAAGTGAAAGCGGCGTGACGTCGAGCAGCAGAATGTCTGTAACACCCTCATCGCCGACGATGATACCTGCCTGCAATGCGGCACCAAGTGCAACCGCCTCATCGGGATTGATTCCCTTGAATGGAGACTTGCCCAACTCCTTCTCAATCGCATCCTGCACTGCAGGTACACGGGTGCTGCCTCCAACGAGCAGAACCTTGTCAATATCTTTGCCAGTCGTGCCAGAATCCTTCATCGCCCGGCGTGTCGGCTGCATAGTATCCTCAATCAAATCAGC
>CAUZSM010000153.1:0-4054 GCA_963582685.1 Candidatus Thalassarchaeaceae archaeon
CATCCAACGCATCCAACATCGGCAACCACGCATCAAATCCAGATAGGTCAACTTCGCTTGAAAACGCCTCAAAGGCAACTCGCGCCGCACTATCTCGTTCAGACCAATGAATTACCCCACCCTTATTTTCGTGGGTTTGCCTTATTTCGGCAGTAGGGCGATTGGTTTGATGATGGTCAATCCATAGCCCACAAGCAGCGTGGAAAGGCAGGTCCAAAACAGCAGTATCCAAGCCGATTACAGCATCTAACAGACCGGCTCGGATTTCGGCCGGATGAGACCAAATTACCTCTGCATCCGGCCATTTGTTGCGAAGAACTGCCGCGGCGATTAGGCCATCCATATCGCCGTCAGCCACGATTCGCCTAATCTTCAGAGCCATCTTCGCATCACCACCGGACGTGGGGCCTGCCCGAATCCCCCTCTTAGGCATGGCGCATGGTGTACATCCACAGAGAACGGATTGGCAGAACGGCAATCCTTTCAACAGTGAAGTGGAAGTAAGGTCATGGAGACCTCGTGCGGCGTCGTGCTGGTCAATTATGGCAGCGTTCTATTGCTGCAATATCCGCAGGGTCACTGGGGCTTTCCCAAGGGTCACTACGAGGAGCGGGACGGTGTCTATCAGAAGACCGCCCTGCGTGAATTGGAGGAGGAGACTGGTATCAACGACGTCCGCATGATTGAGAATTGGACGAGGCGGACCGAGTATTCGTTTTCGCGTAAAGGTCGAAAAGTGAACAAGCAGGTAATCTGGTTCATAGGTGAGACTGATATCTACGAGATCAAACTCTCACATGAGCATAGAAACTACCTGTGGCTGGAGTGGGATGATGCGATGACACAACTCTCCTTTGAGCAGTCACAGAATATTCTATCCGCGGCGCGTGAACATCTGAGCAGTCTAGGTAGGGATGAGTGATTACGCGCGCTTGCCTTTCGGTGTCCACAGTACTTCGTCCTCGCCGAGAGTCAGTGTAATCCAGCGTGAGAGCACGAATAGCCAGTCAGAGAGCCGATTCATGTACGACAATGAAACTGCAGTCACCGCCTCATCACCATCGGCGTCGCGTAGCCTGACCGCACACCTCTCGGCCCTGCGACATACCGTGCGGGCTAGATGCAGAGTTGCTACGATAGGCGAGCCAGTGGGCAAGATGAACGATTCAAGTGGCGGTAATTCTTGCAGCCACTCATCCATTTCTTCATTTAGACGATTAGAATCATCTTCATCGAGAGTGGACATCTGTGCGGGCAGGTCATCGGGATGGCAAGCGAACTCACCTCCAAGGTCGAATAGGTCCTGCTGTAATAGGGCGAGTTTAGGCCTGATTAGATTCTTCACTGTGCGCACAGTTGCCCTATTTCCCCCATCTGAATGCGTTGAATCAAGTCGTTCCAATTCGGTGCGCACACATCCGACGAGGGCATTGAGTTCATCCACAGTGCCAACTAATTCGATTCGTGGAGCACTTTTCGACACCATATCGCCCGATAACAGCGAGGTATCCCCCTTGTCACCGATTCCTGTGTGCACTCTGTTAATGCGAACCATCTCTGCCCCACATTGAGGCACGATGCGTATCAATCAAGGGGTTTTCGGATAAGAAAGAAGCCCAGTTTAGGCGACTGAAACATTCTCGTTATTGTTGATTCTTTGAAATAAGAGAGTACCGAAAAGAATCCAGACGCCCATTTCGATTACAAACAGTACCCAGTACCATGCTCCAATCGATTGTAGCAGTGAGGTTGCATCGTATGGAGTACCATGTAGGCCCATGTAAACAGCCTGTGAGAGGAGGTTAGCGGAGAACCATATGATCACCGCAGCCCATCCAATGCGTAGTCCACGCACTTTCAGATTTTCGGTTTCCATCTATACCCCTGTGTATTATTTGCACCCCGCCATATATCAATACCAAGTCGAGGAACCCTTGGGCTCCCACAAATTAGTATATTATTCCTCGGAATGAGATGGCGCTACTTTTCTGAGGCATTTCGCGATTTTATTCCTCCAGGTTTCGTCGACCATTTCTTCGCCACCAAGTCTGGCTAATCTCTGTTCATGCATCGATGCTTTATCGGCATCCCCGCGAGCATTGTGAATTGCTGCGAGAGCGGAATGACTCATCACGTTAAGCCAGTCATCTTCCATATTCCATGAACGGTCAAACATCTCGATGGCTCCTCGCGGACCGTCAATCAAGCCACGTTCCAACTGGCGTAGTGCTGCTTTTGACCACGTGATTCCTGTGACCCCGATAATCAGCCCCTTCCAAGTCAGAAACAGTTGGCCAAGCACTAGGAATGTAGCGAGTAGAAATCCGACAATTTGCTCCGTACGTTGGTAGGAATCCCATCCTGAGGTCAGTAGAGCGATGGTCCCTGCACATAGCAGGAAGCCTGCGAATGGCGCGAGAATGACGTCGGTGCGGGTAATCGATGTTGATCGAACTCCAATGATGACTCCAATTCCACCCAAGGCGGCGGCAAGCAACCTCGGGACATCTGCGTCAGTTGGTCTTGGAGATTGAGTAGAAATCGCTAGCAAACCTGCAATGAACAACACGAACCAAGCGTAACGTGCGCTGACTTCCGGGAAAGGCTGCGAGCGACTCATCCACAGGGTGATTGCACCGATTAGTGCGAAGAAGGCGACCCAGTCGAACATGTGCTTCGAGCATGAGGCGAATGCTTTCTGATTTCAAACCATTCCACCGGATGTGCCCGGTGCTCCATCGTCGCCTCGCCAGCCCGGCAGCCAGAATTCATCGTCGTCCAACCAACCCAGCCATTGCTCCGCATCGGCTCTGAGCAGCCGATAAGTACGCCTTTCAAGTCCTTCTAGCAACTCATCAGGAACCTCTCTTAATTCATGTGCTTCCTTCCATTCAACTTGCAGTTCACGAATCAACCTCTGGCCCTCAGTGTGACTGTTGAAATTACGCTCACAAATATCGCGTAAATCAGTCAACCAAACCCGCGTGCCACGGATGTGTGGGTCGGAATCTAGTATCACCTCTCGTCGCTTGAACGGCCACCAACCCACTTTGCTCCCCGCCTTGTTTCCTAACGGGTGTGCCTTGAGCCTTCGCCCGCCCGAAGCCTGATGACTACTGTTCACTTGGCTTAAGCATGGCTCGCATAGTGGTGCACACGCATGGGCGAGCGCGAGAGAAGGCATATTCTTCTCTCATTCAGACTTATTCCGAGCGATTAGCGGGACGGGGAGTGAGCCTTGTCCAACATCCAGGACGGCTGAGCCATGATGACTATCTTGGTAAATTGGTTGACGCGGCAGGAGAAGATAAGTTGATTTTGCTCGATGAGAATGGTAAGGCCGCCACCACTGAGGATATGGTAAGTAAATGGCAGCAAATCCGCCTTTCTTCTCGCACGGTCCACTTCGCTGTTGGGCCCGTTGATGGTTTTGAGGCGCATGCTGTAAGAGGCCGCGACACACTTTCACTCGGCCCGCTGACCATGACATACGAGATGGCAGCAGTAGTGTTGCTGGAGCAACTTTACAGAGCCAGTGAAATCGACCGCGGCTCCCCTTATCACCGGGAATAATCAGCACCCGACATACTCAGCCGCATCGATGCTATGCGACAAGTCGGCGATGAAGTTGTTGGAATCGACGTGAACGATTGTGGGGAGGTGTTCACTCACCGCTTCAGAAGGTATTGCCTCATAGGTGACTAGGATGACGAGGTCATTTGTGTGGATTAGTCGCGCTGCAGCACCATTGATGCATATTCTGCCGGAACCTGCTGGCGCTTTGATAGCATAGGTTTCAAGGCGCGCGCCGTTGGTTATATCGAGCACGTGTACCTTTTCCCACTCTTCGATGCCAGCAGCTACCATCAAGTCCTCATCGATTGAAATTGAACCAACATAGTCCACGTTGGCCTCAGTCACTGTGGCTCGATGAATCTTGGAGCGCAGCATCCAACGCATGTTACTCACGACCCTTGCGGGGGTGAGCCCCTCTATCAATCCGTTTATTTTAGGAGGCTCACAACTTTTGTCGATTTCGACGCTGAGCGTCCAC
>CAUZSM010000154.1:0-4007 GCA_963582685.1 Candidatus Thalassarchaeaceae archaeon
AAATGCCACGCCGCCGAACGGAGCGAGTGGGATGCGGGGGAATGTCAGCGGTTGGTACGCCCGCCTCGACCGTGAATGTGAGAACAGAAAAGAACAGATGGTAATATGGATGGACGCTTGGGAGGAGGCCCTCCGAAGTGGTTTGCCACAGGCCTCTCACCTCCCTTCAAACTGGCCAACACTACCTGCAAGTTTGCTGACAGATCCGGGCCATGTTCTTGACCATCTCCTGTGCCGCCACGACGCGGAGGGTGATGGGCGAAGCCCACGAGGGGCTCATCCAACTCCAACCCGTCTCGCAGATGCAATTCTCGCTGATGAATTACGGCAAGACGTCACCATCACTGATAATCCAACCAATGAACCACCTTCTCTCAACTTGTCAGCATTGCCGCCTGCCTTCCGAGCTCAGGCTGAAAGGATGAACACCGACACCTCCAACGATTTCTCTGAGGAAATTGATACCGAGGCCTTGGCAGAAGTTGAAGCCGGTCAGCGCACTAGAACTGGTATTCCTCTGCCATTCGGTGACCCCGCTGTAGGTGGAGGCCTTTTCCCGGCCCGTCTACTTCATTGGCATGCATCCACTGCTAGCCGCCTCACTCCTGAAGAGAGAGTAGACGATACTCGCACCCTGCTCTCTAACATGCAACTGCTGGATGTATGCGAGGTGGCGGTATGGGCAACACGCCGGCGATTACTACTCGCTGCAATCAAAGAAGGCTTGGTATCACTTGGCAACAAACCACGAAAAGGGCAAATGGGACGAAAAGAAACAGAAACAATTCTTCAGAAGGTCGTCAAGGGTGGAGATGCCCTTCGACATGACTGGCCATGGTCAAAAAGACCTCGCCTACTAATCGGCAACCCACCTTGGTTGAGAATCAAAGATCGATTCCGAGGACACCCCGATGGCAGCACTCTACGCAAAGAGTTGGGTGAAGAACTGCGAGAATTGCGCGAGGATAATGGTAGCCTCAGGTTCTCTACACTACGAGGCAACGTGAACCTGTATCGCCTATTCCTAGAAAGGGCTCTGCAACTTGTCTGTTCAGGAGGCAGAGTAAGGCTCATTGTCCCGGATTCGCTGTTACGTGAGCAAAGTAGTGCACCGTTGCGAAACCTGTTAGTTACCTCTCATGAGTGGACAAGCATCTGGTCCTTCCCCGAGTCTGCACGCCTGTTCACAGGAGTAACTCAGGGTGTGCTCGTTCTCGGAATCACTGCAAATGGACAAACTCAGGAATTGGATTGCATAGGTCCCGCTGAAGCAAATGAATTGTGTTCTGAGCGCGGACTGTCACCTGCGGTCCCGCGATTTGCGCTGGACATTGAACGCTGGCACCGCTGGAGCAGAGGCGAATGGTCTGTGCCTAGGCTGCCCCGCGACAGATTTGAACGGCGCAGGCTGTTGAATAACATCGACGACCTTGCGGACCTACCTCGGCTGGCAGATATTGGTCACTGGCTCGCTGATGGAGAACGAATGAGAGTTAGAGTTGGCGAGGTCGACCAGACCACTTGGAGTACCGATATCAAGCCCTGGAAGAAAGGGAGTCGTGGAACACCATTCATCCGAGGCATCCACTTCCGCAACAGCGATGAGGGCAAGGTGTGGCTGTCACACCCATCATTTGATTCCAGCCTTGACCACGAAGCGAGTGAGCGAAAGCAGGCTCAGTGGCGTGGTCCTATTCCCGCCCCAGAATATCCTCGCCTCGCCTGTCAAGCAATTGTGAATGCCCAACAATCTCGACGGCTGCGCTGGGTTGTACTGCCCGCTGGATGTGTACTAGGCAATTCGGTTAACCATCTCGAACTACCAGATAGCGTATCACGTCGGCTAGTGATGGAACATGGCTCGCTGGACGCTGCACTAGACTGGCTATGTAAGCAATTGAACAGTGATAGTCTGGATGCTTGGGCAAGGGCATGGGCTGCTAATAATAACGTCAACAATTACGAACTTGAGATGCTACCGCTACCCCCTCCAGAGGTCACTGCTCCGAAGCAGTTGGCTTGAATGACTGTCTTCCGGATGTGGATGTCCGGCATTCGGGGCGGAATAGGTGTTAATCAAAGAGTTCATTAGGCTACGCACCGCCATAGGTCGAATGACGGAATAACGTAGGGGTGAAGCGGAACTATGGGAATTCATCCAAAAATCGGAATTACCGGTCTGCCTCGAAGTGGTAAGTCCGCAGTTATGCAGAAAGTTGTCCAGATGCTCGAGGATGAGCGGCGTGCTGAAATGCGGGCCCGAGGAGAGGATGTTACCGAAGCAAAAATTCTCGGTGGAATCCGAACAGAACCTCTGCTGGTGAATGGAGAAAGAGTAGGATTCCGCTGTATCAACTTCCAAACTGATGAGGAAGCGGTGATGGCTCACCGTGACATCGATTCACGCCTGCGTGTGCTCGGTTATGGAATAAATCCGAGCGCTTTGGACGAGGTTGCAGTTCCCGCGCTTGTGGATGCAATGCAAAACTACGAGGTTATTGTCGTCGATGAAATCGGCAAGTTCAGCGTCGAAAGTGACGCGTTCGTCGCCGTTGTTCGTGCGGCCCTTGAAGTTGATAAACCAACTATTCTCACTCTCCACAAAAAAAGCCGTCATCCGCTGCTACAAGATATTCGTCGGCGTGACGATGCGCGCATACTTGAGGTCACGCCGGTAAACCGGGCATTACTACCCTACAAAATTCACAAGCTGATTCGTGAGACCTACTGAGGTTCTATTCTTCCTCATCATGCTTACTTGAGAGCATCTTTGTTTCCATTGTTGCCCAAGCATCTGACAATCTTTCATCATCGTGCTTGTCGACATTATCGGCGCCCATTCGATTCTGCATTTCCGCATCGGTCTCATCAGGTAATGTGCGGCCAAACAATTCAGACCCGCTATTACGAGAGATGCGAGAAACTAATACTACAGCGAAACAAACAACCGCAGCAGTCGGAATCAACCATCCAGAATCACCAGAAGACGTGCAATCTTCACCTGCTCCTAACTCGCCCTCATCGGGGCATTCGGCAGGTGGTAGGCGGCCATCAATCAGAGCGAATGCGGTTGTCAACAGCAATACGATTCCAACACCGAGAATGATGCGCTCGCCCGCCTTGGCTGGAGTCGACATGAACTGCGTGGACAGGTGGATAGACATGAATGCCTCGGCTGGCAGGGATGTAAGCGTCGAAACCTTGACCCTGCTCCCTCACTGCGAGAGGGGTGAGAGGGTGGGCCATGTCCGACATTCCTGGAGAACTGCGTTACACAAAGGAGCATGAATGGATTCGAGTGGATGGCAATGAGGTAGTTATCGGGATTACTGATTTCGCGCAAAATGCGCTGACCGATATCGTCTGGGTTGAGTTCCAATCTGATATTGGTGATTCCGTCGCTGAGTTGGAATCTTTTGCAAGTGTGGAATCGGTAAAATCTGTGTCAGAAATTTTCGCTCCGCTCGCGGGAACTCTAACCGCTGTCAATGAAATCCTGCAAGACACACCAGAGTGCATCAACTCAGACCCTTACGGAGAGGGTTGGATTGCTCGATTTGAATTGGAAGATGCCTCATCTATCGACGGGCTGCTCGATGCAGCCGGCTATTCCGTAACCATTGGAGAGTGAGTTATGAAATGGCTTCGGAGGGCACGGTACCGCTCTCTGAACGATTGACTGTCTACATCGATGGGTCATGTCAAGAAAATCGCAATGTCGATGCAGACACACCCGCTGGTTGGGGACTCGTTGTTGTGAGGGGGGATGCGGGAATCGGCAAAGGTGGTGGTGAAGTCATCCACGAAGATTCAGGGCAGGTAATCACTGATCTTGAACTGGAGGGTTGGCTTGGTGCTGAGGTTGGTAGTAACAATACCGCCGAATTGAGCGCGCTGGCACACGCACTGCGTTGGATGCTCACCTCTAATGGTGAAGGAACAATTTCAATTCGGGGCGATTCGCAATACGCACTGAATATCGCCCAATCAATATGGAAAGCAAAGGC
>CAUZSM010000155.1:0-3979 GCA_963582685.1 Candidatus Thalassarchaeaceae archaeon
CTTCATTCTTGATTTCTAGACCAAAGTGCTTCGAGAACTTCTGCTTGAGTTTCAGATAATTCGAAATTGGTTCCATTCGGTTGCCTAATCACCAACATTTCGCAAAGAACCTCGTCTTCCAGAACATCCTTACGTTCAATCATTGGTTTTTCATCGGTGCAATATTCCAAGATTTCCAACTCAACCTGTTCTTGTCTCGTATTTTCCATAGTGGGATCTGTCCAATAAGCAACTACCTCAGGGGGGCTGAACATCGGTGTGACGACGTAAATCATGACGGATTTTGCAATCACTCCCGCAGGATTCCCATTGTGCTCAGAACGCCACAGAAAAACGGTATCTCCTAAACGCATCTTTCTGTGATTCTTCTTAACTAACCATGTTGTCTTCTCAAGTTCTCTTACTGCATCATCTATCCTGAAAGTTGCAGGATCACCTTGAAAAATCCAACTCGACATATGCATCCGATTAAGCGGTGCCTAATCACATATTCGTAATTACAAATTATTCAATGAGCATGAACATAACACCCTCGCATTCGGAATTACTGAATAAATGGGTGCGCAGTGGTTGGCCTCAGACGCTACCCTCTCACTCGTAGAGGACGAGATGGTTGCCATTGCGGTCGTTATCAATCATGAATTGGACGAAGTAACGTGCGCGCGCGCCTTGGTCATCGGTGATTTCGCTACGGTCGCCGTAACGGCTCATCAAATTGGTCAGAGATGGGTTGTGCTGCTCCTCGGTGCATTGTGGGGCTTCGCTGGTCTGTTGGCCGGGCTTCTCACCCTCATACAAATCGCTGGCATTGCAGGCAATCACTTCCTCGCACCAGCGGTAGCAATCATAGGGAGTTCCACAGATGAAGTCCCCTGTGCGGAAGCATAGTTCGTCAGGGACGACCCAGTCATCAGCCCATGTTGATGATGCGCGGTCAAGGTCCGAGTCCGAGCCGAGACTGTCGTAGAACTGATGGGTATGGTACAAACCGAGGAAGTGGCCGAGTTCATGGCTCGGGATGTAACTCGTGGCGAAGGTCGCTGCGCGCACGAAGGCGACGTAATGGTCGCGCGCGTGCCATGGATACTGGCTGTACGCGCCCCATCCATCTGACATCAGCACGATATTGGCCATGGTCGGCTCGTACCCCTCGGTGAATCCATCTCCGAGTTGCCCGATGGCGACGTTGTCACCACTTTCGGCAGCGGTATCATTGGTGCGATTCTCCAGTGGTTGACCCTGATAATCGTCGGTCACATTCGGGAAGATCATGTCCACATACACGATATTGGCGCGGGCGAAGTGGATGCCAGATGGATTGTACACGCTGTTGATGAGTTCAAGGCCCGTATCCAGTGTGGTTTCATTGGCCAGCCAATCAACACCATTCTTGTTCTTGTAGACGAAGAAATTCACTGCGAGCGTCTTTGTGGGGCCTGTAACATCACAATCGAGGCCTGGGTATGGCGATTCTGCAGAAATCTGCTGCCAGTATTGCTGCTCGTCGCACACAATCTCCTCCTCATCGACGGGCAGGTCATTACCCAGACATCCAGATAGAGGGGCGGCGACTAGAACCAGCAGAACAAAAACCGTCGCGATTTTCATTCCATCATCTCATCTAGAATATTCTCGACATTCTTCGCTCTGATTTCACGGCGTTCGGCTTCTCTACCGGCCATCCAATCTTTACGTGGTGTCATTTCGAGATTGTGGCCAGCCGCCACGCTCTTACCTCGCATCTCGACCAACCTCCTGCGCGCTTGCTCGTAATTGTCAGCACGCTTGTCCCACTGTGCTGCCGGCCAACCGCAATCCCATCTGCCTATTTCGTAGGCATTCTCCTCAATCCACGCACCGCAACGGGCATTGTAGCACCGCGCCTTCTCCTTATCACCCTCAATCCAGAAGGTGATTTCACGACATATTGGGCAGGCGTTGCGGTCAAAGGTGACTAGGTCGACGTGGGCATCCTCACCAACGAAATTCATCTCCCAAACGGTAATCGCTCCAGTTATCGCATCTGTGGTTGCGGCTTTCGACAGGAATCCACGCATTACGTCCCATGCATCTTCCTCTTTGTTGAATATCCCGAGGACGGTTTTCTCAGACCCTCCATTGCTGACCGAGGGCACATACACGTTCTGCTTACCCTCTGCCATGGTGACGCCAGCCAACCCGTGGCGGATGAATCCACCGCTTTGTGATTAGGTGATATCTAGGGTTTCAGAGATTGTTGGCAGCAGCGGTGAGACGTTCAACAGTAGCCGCGCGAACAGAGGTTGTAGGAACTCCGTTCGAGGTGAAGATTGCGAAGGGCAGCACGTCGATTGCAGCGACAATACCGGGATGCAGAGAGCGGAAATCAGCCGCTTCTGATGATTCCCTCTCCAACCATGATGCGACCATTGCAATTGGAAGATTGAGGTCTGATGGCTGCACATCCTGTAAATGAGCAGCTAATTCTGTGCAGTTGAGGCAGTCACGGCCAGAGAAGATTAGCAGTCCGCAAGGTGCACCCCAAGCATCTCGCCAATTTTCGTCGAATCGCATTGGTCTCGCCTCAATGCAGTGGACGCACGTTCATATGGGCGCTGCTGATGCAGTGTCACATGGTAGAAGTCGGAGATGACGCACCTGATTTTGCTCTTCACGATGGAGAGCGCAACATAGTGACCGGTTCTGAGTTTCGTGGGCAGCGAGTGGTTCTGGCCTTTTTCCCTGCTGCTTTCACCGGAGTGTGCAAGGATGAATTGTGTACTTTTCAGGGCTCACTTGCAAGGTTGAATGCCGCAAATGCAACGGTGCTGGCAATCAGTGTTGATGCTCCATTCGCCAATGCCGCCTTTGCTGAGGCAAACGGTGTCGAGTTCCCCATCCTATCAGACTACACGCGCAGCACGGTCAACGCCTACGGGGTCGCATTGGATGATTTCGCCAGCATGGCCGGATATACAGCAAGCCAGCGGGCGGTTTTCATCGTCGACGAGAACGGTGATGTGATGTGGAAGTGGGTAGCGGATAGTCCAGGGGAGCAGCCCGATTACAGTGCGGTGCTCGCAGCCCTGAGCGCCTGATTACGGCCAACAGACCTCGACCACCGCAAGTCCGCCTTCGTGGGGCATCGGTGCGTCCGGCTTCTCGATGCGGATTCTCAATGAGGCGAGATTCGCCTCTGCTCGAAGCAGTGCCGCTATCTTCTCGCAGAGAGTTTCCATCATCCTGACAGAATCTCCTTCGGTAATCACCGAATAAACCGCTTTCTGCAATGTGCCGTAGTCAATGCTGTTTGCGAGTTCATCACCACTCGCATCAGAAGTGAGGGTAGCCCAAACTGAGACCACGAATGTCTGCGGATCCTCGCGCTCCCAGTCATACACCCCGTGTGGCCCTTCTACACGATAGCCTTCAACAGCGACGACGGTAGCCATTCGCACACCTCAGTCGTCGCGCTCATGCACCCAGATTAGGTGGTATCCGAACTCGGTCTTGATGAATCGGTCACAGTCGTTCACCGGCTGCTCAAAGCATGCTGCGCTGAACGCAGGCACCATCTGCCGCTCTTGGAACCAACCGAGGTCGCCTCCACTTGAGCCGCTTGGACACGTGGAGTGCTTTTTGGCAGCCTTCTGAAATGTCTTCAGCGGCTTGCGTGCTTCCTGAATCTCAGACAATAGCCGAACAGCGTCTGACTTGGCCCGTACGAGAATGTGGCTCGCATGAGCTCGCCGAATCGCCATGCCCGCACCTCTGACCATTTGCACATGACCGTTGCGGAAGCGGTTTCAGCCCCAAGAGAGGCCAGCGGCATAAGTGCCGTAGATGATACCTGATACTGCAAGGCTTTCCGCGTTGAAGTGACTCATGTCATCCTTGTAGGTGTGGTATTCCCAAGAACCAGTGCCGTAGCAGACGATGGCTCGACCCTGAGCACCGCCCTCTGCCTCTTGGATATCATAGACAAACGGCCCATGGTCTG
>CAUZSM010000156.1:0-3958 GCA_963582685.1 Candidatus Thalassarchaeaceae archaeon
TCATTGACGATGAAGTTCTCAAGGTCGCGACCGGCCTTGTGGAAGTCCCAACTGACGAATTGGTCGTGGTAATCGCGCGCTACCGAGTTGAGCCGAGACAGGATCCAGCGGTCGAGCGGTGGTCTACTCTCAACCGGGCATGAACCGGCTGATGCCACACCGTCAAATCCATCGAGAGCAGCGTAATCAGCGTGGAACTTGTAGACATTCCAAAGCGTCATGAACATCTTGCCGTAGGTCTCGCGTACGCCGTTTGAATCGAACTTCATCGGATTCCACGGCGCTCCTGCCGTTACCATGTACCAACGAGTAGAATCAGCACCCTCGCGGTTGAAATGGTCCCATGGGTCTACGACATTGCCCTTGGTTTTGGACATCTTCTTGCCCTCCTTGTCAAGAATCAGTCCTAGGCTCAGACAGCGCTTGTAGCACACCGAGTCAAGAACGGTGGTAGAGACTGCAAGCAGCGTGTAGAACCAGCCTCTTGTCTGGTCAACTCCCTCGCAGATGTAGTCGATTGGGAAGTTGGCCGCTAATTTGCCGTCATCCTCGAACGGGTGATGCCACTGCGCAAAGGTTGCACATCCAGAATCAAACCAGCAATCCATCACAAACGGCTCTCGCACCATTTGGCCTGAGCATCCCTCGGCGGTGCAGTGCAGGTGAACGGCATCAACGAATGGACGGTGTAGGTCAGTTGGAACTACCGAAGCATCAATCGCCATCTTGTGAATCTCAGCGTGTGAGCCAACACAGTGCATTTGTCCGCACTCTTCACAAACCCAAACAGGCAATGGAGTCCCCCAATACCTCTCGCGCGAAATCGCCCAATCCTTGACGTTGGAAATCCAATCGCCGAATCGCTTCTCTCCGACCCAGTCGGGAGCCCATTCGACTTGGGAATTGAATTCAATCAACTTGTCCCTCACCGCAGTCATTCGCACGAACCAGGAGTCCATCGCGTAGTACAACAGTGGATGGCCGGTGCGCCAGCAGTGCGGATAGTCGTGAGAATACATCTTCTCGCGGTATAGGAGATTGTCGTAGTGCAGCAGGTCGATGATGTCGTCATCGCAGTCCTTCACATAGCGGCCGTCGAGACTGTTGTGCGTTCCAGCGATGAATCGGCCATCCATGTCGACGGTGTGTTGGGCGGGGAATCCGACTTCCATGCCAAGGATGTAATCTTCCTCACCATACATGACAGCGGTGTGAACCACACCGGTTCCATCAGTCGTAGTCACGAAGTCGGCTTCGACCACAGTCCAAGCGGTGTCACTGCCATTTCGGTCTACTGCGCCGGGGAATAGTGGCTCGTAGGCCTTGCCTACCAACTCGGAGCCGGGGAAGGTCTCGATGACCTCAATCTGATGACGTAGAACCTCAGCGAGCAGGTCCTCAGCGAGAATCAATTCCTCACCTACCTTTGCACCTCCTCGCCCTTCCCAGTGGTCACCGGTCTCCTCTGCGATGCGGATTCGAGCATAGGTGACATCAGGTCCAACTGCCAACCCGACGTTACCGGGCAGAGTCCACGGGGTAGTGGTCCAAGCGACGATGCTTGCATCATCACCAACCAGCTTGAATTTCACATAGACAGAAGGTTCCTCGACCTCCTTGTAGCCAAGGGCGACCTCGTGAGAGGAATACGAGGTTCCGGTCTGTGGACAAAACGGCAACACCTTGTGTCCCTTGAACAGCAAATCCTTCTCAAACATTTGTTGCAAAGCCCACCAACCTGACTCAATATAGTCATCTTGCAGAGTAATGTATGGGTTGTCAAGGTCGACCCAGAAAGCCATCCGCTCAGTCATTTTTCGCCAAGCATCCTCATAGGTCCAAACACTGCTGCGGCACTCCTCATTGAATCGCTGCATGCCGAATTCTTCAATCGCTTCGTTGCTCATCAGGTCCAGACGCTTCTGAACCTCGATTTCGACCGGCAATCCATGAGTATCCCAACCTCCTTTGCGTTCGACGAAGTGGCCCTGCATCGCCTTCCAGCGGCATACGAGGTCCTTGTAGGTGCGAGCAACGACGTGATGGATGCCGGGTTTTCCGTTTGCCGTAGGTGGCCCTTCAAGGAAGATGAAAGGTGAGCCGTCACTGCGGGAGTCAATAGAAGACTGGAAAGTTCCCTCTTCAGCCCAAGTGGAGAGCAAAGCCTCCTCCATGGCAACAGGGTCCAGTTCTCCGGCCGGTGACGGGACGGTCATGTTGCGCGGGACCTATGGTCCCGCTTTCAATGCGACGGGTTCACTCGGGTATCTGATGAGGGGGTTTAACCGAGTCCCGCCATGCGCGGGGTACCGATACAGCGGGGTGAGCGTGATGGGCGACGACGTGGTCATCGAGGTAGGCGGCATGACATGTGCCGCTTGCGTTGCATCGGTGGAGAAGGCACTCAATGCGGTCGATGGTGTCACGGGAGTGGCGGTCAATCTCGCGCTTGAGCGCGCGGTTGTGAGCACTGCAGATGAGGATGAGGCGTCGGCTGAAGTGAGTCGCGCCGACCTTGAGGCCGCTGTCGAAGGCGCGGGCTATGTTGTCAGACGGGCGGAGAGCGCTGAGCAGAGGCGGCTTGAGGCGGCGGCCCATGTGTCGCTGCTGGGCAGCAAGGTCGCTATCGCCATCGTACTCGCTTTGCCTGTGTTAGCCCTCTCGATGTTCATCGATGATTTCGGTGTAATCGGGCCACTCAACCTTCGTCTAGTTCTGGCGATGCTAGCTACCGCTGTCGTCTACTTCTATTCAGGAGCCGATTTTCATCGAGGCGCAATATCATCGCTTCGACGCGGCGGCGCGAACATGGACGTGCTGGTGTCGATGGGAACCACGGTCGCATTCCTCTGGTCAAGTCTGGTCACCCTCACCCCACTCATCCCCGACCCACCCTCTCTGCTCGCTCATGCGGATCACGTCTTCTTCGATGGTGCAGCCATCATCATCGCGTTGGTACTGCTCGGCAATTGGCTCGAGGCCAGCGCCAAGTTGCGCTCCACCGACGCCGTTCACTCATTGATGGAATTGCAGCCACCCGAAGCAAGGCTGGTCGGTGGAATTGGGACGGACGGTAGCACCGATGATGCAGAAGGCAGCATGGTACCCACTTCCTCCATCTCAGTCGGCGCGCATATTCGAGTCAAGCCGGGTGAAGTCATCCCTCTCGATGGGACCGTCCTTGAAGGCTCATCTTCAGTGGATGAGGCGATGGTTACTGGCGAATCGCGGCTGTCTCACAGGACGGTGGGTGACGAGGTGATTGGCGGCACGATGAATCAGGAAGGAACGCTGCTAGTCGAGGTCACGCGGGTGGGTGACGATACCATGCTCGCACAGGTCATCGCACTGGTCGAGGCTGCTCAGGCTGGCAAGGCTCCGATTCAGCGGCTGGTCGACCGCATCTCATCCATATTCGTGCCCGTGGTCGTGCTGTGTGCACTTGGGGCGGCAGCATTCTGGGGACTTTACGGACACGGTGTCTGGGGTGCCGGATTGGACCTGACCGCTTTGGAAATGGCAATTTTGGTGATGGTCTCAACGCTGGTCATTGCCTGTCCTTGTGCGCTTGGCCTAGCAACTCCGACCGCACTGATGGTCGGCACAGGAATCGGGGCTCGAAATGGTATACTCATCAAGGGAATCGAGGCGCTTGAGCGGGCGCATGCGACTGATACCGTTGTTCTCGACAAAACCGGGACGATAACTGAAGGACGACCGATGGTAGTCGCCTCCAATCCAATTGCAGATGTGAGCGAGAAGGAGTTGCTCGGAGTCGCAGCCGCCCTTGAGCAGAACGCCACTCACCCTCTTGCCAGAGCAATTGTAGATGCATACCAAGACAATGTCAAGGGAGATGGAGAAGGAAAATCGCTGCCTCTAATCTCAGAGTTCACTACCCACGGTGGTCTCGGCGTCTCTGCGACATTGGTGGGCGGAGATGGAACAGAAATCGAAA
>CAUZSM010000157.1:0-3943 GCA_963582685.1 Candidatus Thalassarchaeaceae archaeon
TCCGGCCTCGACCGCTTGCTCAGCAATCCATTGCTCAAACAGATGCTTGTCTAGGACGTAACCGTGCTCGGTCAGCCTCTTGGCGGTGCCGTCTGGGAAGATGACCCTGATTCCATTCACCCGGAGTGAGATTACAGAATCGGGCAGATTCAATTCGAGGTTGGCCACCGCAAGGTCAGAGATGCATTCTCCGCAGTGCACAGGGGTGCCTATCTCCGGGTGGTCCTCGATGAGAATGACGTTGAGTCCTGCTCTAGCCGAATGCAGGGCAGCGCATCCACCGCCCGGGCCCGCCCCAACGACGAGTACATCGCAGGTGGTGACATCGTCCGCCATCATCTGATGAGGCAGTGAACTCGCTTCATGAATCAGTCGGTGACGCCCTATGGGCGTTAGCCTTGCCATTTCATAGGAGGAACCCTTCGGCGGGGCATGGCTTGGAGCCGGCTGTCGCACTACATCGAAGCGTTGGACACTCGTGGTGAGTTACTTCGCATCCAGCGACCAGTAGATGTCCATCTTGAGGCCGGTTGCATCGCTGACAAGTTGGTGAAGAATGGTGGTGCATCTGTCCTGTTTGAGCAGCCACGATTGGCTGATGGAACAATCTCCAAATTCCCGTTGGTGATGAATCTGTTCGGAACCCGCCAGCGGTGCAACTTCGCACTGGAAGTCAAAACTCCATCCGAAATCGGCGAGCGCATGGTTGCTCTGATGAAACCGGACATAGCGGGAATTCGAAAACGGCCATGGAAAGGAATTGGCATGGCCCGCGAAGGGATGTCGATGGCACCGAAAACAGTGAGTAAAGGAGCCTGTCAACAAGTCAGGATATCTCAGCCGGATGTCACGCAGTTACCCATTCCAACCACTTGGCCTATGGATGCCGGACCATTCATCACCTTGCCATTGGTAGTAACCAAAGACCCCAGCAGCGGGGCGCACAATCTCGGTATGTATCGAGGTCAGATCTTCGGCCCGAAGGAGGTCGGATTGCACTGGCAGCACCACAAGCATGGAGCGGACCACGCTGATGCAACAGCCGCTGCTGATGGAGGTGAGGACGGCAGAATGCCTGTCGCCATCTGTCTAGGGGGGCCACCAGAAGTGATGTTCAGCGCCATCTCGCCATTGCCTGATAACCTCTCAGAATACGAATTCGCTGGATTGCTCGGAGGAAAGCGACTGAAGCTAACCAAATGCCTGACTCAGGACCTGCTTGTACCCGCTGAATGCGACGTCGTCATCGAGGGATACACCATTCCAGGAGAGACAAGATTAGAGGGGCCATTCGGCGACCACTTCGGCTACTACTCGCTTGCGGAACCCTATCCGGTGCTGCATGTGACTGCAATCACTCATCGAAAGAATGCAGTTATCCCGATGACCATTGTTGGTCTGCCTCCAATGGAAGATGGCTACTTGGGAGAGGCGATTAGTGATGCCTTCCTGCCCGTGCTACGCTTCCAACACCGTGACGTCCGCGACCTGTTTCTGCCGCTTGAAACTGGATTTCACAATCTAGCGGTTGTGGCTTCAAAGCAGCGCTATCCGCGTCAAGCGAGGAAGACCGCACTCGGATTGCTTGGCGCAGGTCAAATGATGTTCCTGAAGGTCATCGTGGCTGCTGATCCAAGTCATCCGGTCAAAGACCTTGACGCATTACTCGACGTTCTTGCAGGGAACGTGAACATCGCTGAGGACCTGATGATTCTTGATGGAATGGTGGCAGATACACTTGCACATGCTGCTCCGTATGAGAATGTACACAGCAAATTGCTCATCGATGCCAGCACACCGCCCGAACGAGACCCGAGATTCGGTGAGAAGATTCCCGCTGGCCCAGGCGAATCCTTCGCAGAGGCCGCCGCGGCGGTGACCGGTGTGGTGCAGGCTCGGATGCTGCGGGACTCAATTTTGGTAGTCACGACCAACATCGAGGACGGCCCGAAGCCTGAATCAAGCATGGAGGAACCCAATGAGGTGGCTGCAGCGGCACAAAGAGTGCATATTTCCCAATTGGAAGATTCAATTTGGCAATTGGATAATTCTGCCAATCTACGCTGGCTATTCATAACCGACGCTGAATTGGACCTCGATGCGCCCGGCTCACGACGCCGCCTGTTGTGGCAACTTTTCTGCAGATTCGAGGTCAGCCGTGACCTGCATTTCGATGCAACTCACACCCGCGTCGCTTGGGATGCGACCGCACCGATACCCTGCTTGACTGGCCCGGTTCCTATTCGCCGCTGGCCGGCGATGACCTTGCACGACCCAGTGGTCGAGGACAAGGTCGATTATTGGATGGCCGAGGAGGGTCTATGATGGGAGTGAAAGAGATTCTTGAGTTCATCAAAATCGAGCACGCCCTGTTCTCACTCCCGTTCATCTTCATCGGAACCGTGCTTGCAAGGCATCCACCGCAATTTGAGATGAGTATCCTGCTGTGGATCTTGGTCGCCGCGGTCGGAGCGAGAGGACTGGCGATGGCCCTCAATCGAATCATCGACCGCGATATCGACGCCGACAATCCACGTACGGCGGAACGCCATCTCGCCTCCGGCTTGCTGAGCATGCAAACAGCTTGGACTCTATCCGCTGTATTCCTCGGAATGCTTCTGCTCGGGGCCTGGCAATTGAACGAAGTCGCTCTCAAGATGGCTTGGCTGCCGGTGCTTGTCTTCGTGATTTATCCATACACCAAGCGCTTCACTTGGCTCTGTCACTTCTGGTTGGGGCTCTGTCTCGGGCTTGCCCCAGCGGGCGCTTGGCTCGCTATCGAGGCCATTGAAACCGGTTGGCCGGCACTGACTGGATTGCATTATGGCTACACTGATTTCTTGTGGTACCCGGAAATATTCTGGATATCTTTGGGAGTGATGTTCTGGATTACCGCATTCGATGTGAATTATGCTCGCATGGATGTTGAGAATGACCGCGCACAGGGGATTCACTCCTTTCCCTCTCGCTTTGGCCTCTCAGCGACACGCAATCTCAGTGTGATGCTGACTTTTGCGTGGCTATTCTGCTTCTTCTTCGCCGGTATTCACGAGGTGACTGACATTCGATACACAAAATACCCGCTATGGCTGCCGGCTGCTGCTATCATGGCAATAGCCAACCTCTACGTGATGACACAAGGGGCAGAAGGAGCCGGGGTAGATGAGGAAGCGATGGGTAGATTTCAGAAGACATTATTCCGAACCTCGATGGCCACTGGTTGGGTACTATTCATCAGCCTCGCTAACAAGGTGTATGAGCATGATATGTTGCTAGATTGAGGGATTTGGATGACTAAATTAGCATTGATTACAGGTGGTGGGCGCGGCATTGGTGCAGCTACCACGCGCCGCTTGGCCGATGCTGGATATAGGCTCATCATCACCTACAATACCGACTCGCAATCGGCGGAGAATGTCATCTTTGATATCCGCAAAAATGGCTGTGATTGTGTCGCGGTCAAGGTCGATTGTGGCGATGCTGCTGAAGTCATGGTGCTAGCCGACCACCCTTGGGTAAAGGAGGGTGTTGATGCGCTGGTGCTCAATCATGCAATGTATGTGCGCAGCCGGGCTAGCGAACTCACTCCCGAACAATTAGAGCGAACGATGAGCGTCAACTTTACCGGGGCTTTCCTAGTCTGGAAGGGACTCAGTTCATACCTCGCCGATGATGCGAGCATTGTAGTCCTCGGTAGTCAGATGGGACTGAAAGGAACACCGGTCGGAGCAGACTATTCCGCATCGAAGGGAGCGCTGCACGCCTGGGCTCGAAGCCTTGCGCTCGACGTTGCAAAGAAGGGGCAACGGGTCAACGTGGTCGCGCCCGGAACCATCGAGACTGACCTTGTCGCAGGAGATACTCCTGAAAAAAGGGCAAAGCGAGAATCTGAGATTCCAATGGGGCGGCTCGGAACACCTGATGAAGTCGCTGCCGTCATCGA
>CAUZSM010000158.1:0-3803 GCA_963582685.1 Candidatus Thalassarchaeaceae archaeon
TTCTGCAATGAGGACCGGATCGTGATCAAAGCAAACCCACGCGGGGGTCATCACATCGGTATTGATGTCATCTAGCAGATCATCAATACTGAGATCTTCCATTTGCAGATCAAGTCCTTCATAGAGTTGTTTCTTGATGAGTGAGAGGTCTTTTGTGAGGAAAAGAACGCGTTTATCCGGGTTCAGAGCAACCCGTTCCGGCGGCCATTTTTCACTCATTGTATGCACCTGCCCCTTAGGGGCAGTTTCCTCGACGATAGAGGGTTATTTTACCGTTGGCTAATCCCTTGTGCAGGTAATGGTAAGCGTGACAATCTCAGTTGAGCCTATGAATTGGAATTTCAGATTTTATGCACATCTCTCAGAGGGGCCCAGATGTTTTCTCCGTGAATGTTTATATACCCTAAAATGGGCGGTTATAACAACTTCCCATAATGATATGGGGTAGTGGAAGGGATTTTATGGATAAAAAAACGCAAGTGGAAGACACTGTCAAGTGTCCGGAATGCAACAGTCGCGCTTTAGATCGCGACGAAACACGTGGAGAAATTGTTTGCCAAGATTGCGGCCTCGTACTTGAGGACAATGTAATCGACCAAGGTGCAGAATGGAGGGTGTTCAGCCCCGAGCAGGGTGACCAGCGCGCGCGTACGGGTGCGCCGATGACTGTGATGCTACACGACAAAGGGCTGTCAACCGATATTGATTGGCAGAATAAAGACTATTCTGGAAAAACAATCAACAGCAGATATCGTTCACAATTTTACAGGATGAGAAAGTGGCAGAAGCGCTCGCGAGTCAGTAATGCTACCGAGCGTAATTTGGCCATGGCACTCGCAGAATTAGATCGAATGGCAAGTCGTTTGGAACTACCAAAATCTGTTCGTGAAGCGGCAGCTGTGAATTACAAAAAGGCCGTTGAAAAGCGCTTGATTCGGGGCAGATCGATAGAAGGAGTCGCTGCCGCTAGTCTGTACGCAGCATGCCGTCAGTGCGGCGTCCCACGGACTTTGGATGAAATTGGTAAAGCCAGCAGAACCGGTCGTAAGGAGATTGGCCGAACTTACCGATTTATGGTGCGGGAATTGAAGATGAAAATCATGCCAACGGGGCCTGAGGATTACATTTCCAGATTCTGTTCAGGATTGGGTCTTGACGCTGAAGTTGAGTCCAAGGCCTACGAATTGATCAAAGCCGCTCAGGAGAAAGAGTTGACCAGTGGACGAGGACCTACTGGAATCGCTGCCTCAATTATCTACATCGCCAGCGTTCTATGTGGTAAGAGACGAACCCAGCGCGAGGTTGCTGAGGTTGCTGGTGTGACTGAAGTTACCATCAGGAATCGATACAAGGAACTGATTCAGAATCTCAACATTGAACTCGATATTTGAGGTAACTCAGATGCCAGACACGGAGATTCTCCGTGTAGCCCTGAATGAGGTAGTTGATGGCTTGACTGACATCGGTTGGAAGCATATGTTTGGCTGTGGGGTAGTATTCCGCAACGGCACAATTTTCGGACTAATTTGGAAGGATGGCCGTATTGGTCTCAAGTTCGTGGACGCCACCGAATTCGAGTCGCGCATGGCGACGGATGGCTCGGACCGATGGTGTCCCAGTGGGTGGATGACAAAACATTGGATATTGGTTTCAAAGGCTGTAGCATCCGATGCTCAGACTCTCAAGGAATGGGCTGAAAGTTCCCATAGCAGTATTATTTGAGGTGATGATATGAGTGACTGGCGCGAAAGTCAAGATCTCTCACAGCGACTTTTTGAGACTACGCGAGAGGCGTTGCAGCAAGCCATGCAGCGAGGCTGTGAGGATTGGCCTTTACCTGAACCACCTCTTAGCGACCCGGATTTTCCAGTAAGGCCGCCACAATCCCCAGGGCACCTACAAAAAATCGCACTCGCTTTACTCGATGCAAATCGTGCCGCTTTCGACAGAGATCTGGAGGCGATAGGTGAGGCATTGATTCCTCACCGCCTCTCATTGAGTGCAGACCCGGCGAGGGAAGGCAGGAAGTGGCTTGGGCGCCGAGCGGATGAGGTCGCGGAGCGAGCGTTATTCTCTCGCCTCGAAACCATGCTTGCACAGGCTCTAGACCGTGAGGTTCCTGATGTGGACAGGTGGTGGTCAGCAATCGCTCTGCTCAACGGCTTATCATCACAAGATAGCCCGGTTGCTCGGCAACAAGGATACCATTTGCTTGAGAGTATCTGTCTTGCCCAGCCCCCTGGTGGTTGGCATGGAGGTGCCAGTCCCGGACCACACCTCATTGATTGGTCCCCTGATATGCAATCAATCGATGCCCTTGTCGTACATGATAGAGGAATATTTGCGGCAGGATGGTTACTGGATAGAATGGAGGAGGCCGACCCTCCACGCCCGCTGTTGGTTGAATGGCTTGAGATGGCAATGGTGCGTGGTGCTTTGGTTGAACCGCTTGCGATACTCAAGCGATTATGCAGAATGGCTAGTGATGGTAACATCTCACTCACCAGCCGGATTGCCTCGATGCTACCACACGCTTGGGATAGAGACCCAATAGAAAGCCTACGCTTGCAAGAGATTCTCCTCAGTCGAGAGGACCCGATTCGTTGTGCCGTGGCCGATACTGCTGAAATGATGATTCAGCGAAGAGGAAAAGATGCCTTGCCATTACTTGATGAGTTACTTGCCTCTAACGAGGACCAAGTCGTTCGTATTGCGACAGGCAGTCTCGCATTGGTGGCTAAGTTCGACCAGAACGCCTTCATGGAGAGGGCCAATGGCCTTGCTCATCACGAAGACAGAGGTGTGAAGCGGAGATTTGCCCAGACGTGTTTGCGCGAATTGCTTGAGATTGATGTGGCAGATGGCCGTGGTCTAACCGTTCACTTGTGGAACGATGGAGATGAGGTGGTACGCAGTCGGTTACGTGAATTATTACTTCGAATAGATGAGGTGGAACCGTCCGCCCTTTCATCGATTTTACAGAGAATCAGTGCTGAGGCTGGAGAGCAGAGTCTTGATGATCTGTGGATGGTTATGGGGGTGAGGTCTTCTAACCGCTGCGAAGCGTGGAAACAGCATTTGTTCTCTGATGGCCCCTTACCCTGAGTAGCGTCGCTTCTTTCAACCACGAGTAGCCTCGCTGCGGCATGGAAGACGCGAAGGCCGAGCGAAGCATCCCCCCTTGGTGGGGATTCACGGCGCTTGGAGGCGTCTTGCTGCTCGCTGCCTGTGTACCTGGATGGGCACCGAATGGACCGTGGGGCGATGAATCGTTCACCCGCGGGGTATTCGGCCTCATTGGCTGTTATTTCCTGTATCGGGCTTGGTATCGAGCGACGTTTGGCAGGGATGGAATCATGTTGCCTCCAGTCGAGAGTTGGCAGGATGCTCCAAGAGCAATACGAATCCTTACCGCTCTAGGAATAGTATCGGTTATTGCATCGCGATTGATAGGCACCAAAGCCAGTTTTCTACCAAAACCAACAGCATTGTTGGTCATCCTGTTCGGTTTGTTATTGCTGCTACTCGCATTGTATGCGTGGATGGTGAGTGCGGGACCATTAGTAGGCAGCGATGAAGAGGAATAGTCAGCGCTTACCCGGTTTCCAGAATTGCAGTGGTAATGGCAATTCACCAGTTCCTGCCCGCCAAGCAAGATGGTCTGCTCTTTCGTTCCAACGGTGTCCACGGTGCGCACGAACATGGTCAGCCTCGACACCTCGTATCGCTTCAACTTCCTTCCAAAGTTGCTGTACCCGTGCCGCAAGTTGCTTGTTTGCCTTTGCTTTCCATATTGATTGGGC
>CAUZSM010000159.1:0-3746 GCA_963582685.1 Candidatus Thalassarchaeaceae archaeon
TCTAAAGATGAAGTTCCACCCGGTCTTGAATCCTATGAGACGTTGGCTGAATACAGTCGAGTGTTCGAAGGTGGGCAGACGAACATGTTCATCATAGATGCCGGCAATCACACCCCAATCAATGGGACTGCCCCTATTCGTGACTTAGCAGTACTAGACGAAATTGAAGTAATGCAGGACAGAATAGATACCGTACCCGATACAACTACGATTAGCCTAGTCACCATATTGAAGGCTATTCACGTCGAAGTGGAAATTGGTGGCTTCCAAGCCTACGACAACAGCCTATGGGGGCTATTGCACTCTCCGTGCTGGGACGACGTTTTGCAGCCACAATGCATCACCAGCGGTGATGCATTCATGACCACGCTCACGACACGTGATGCGATGGTCAACGTGGCATTCGATACCCTATCGGTTGAGGTTCGCTCAATGCTGATGAATGAGCCAGACGAGGGAATGGGTGGGGAAACTAGGACATTGGTCTATGTGAATCAGCCATACATCAACCTCGGAGTTGCTGCAGCATTGCGAGAGGAAATTGACGGTATTCTGGCCAATGGATTTGCCAACATCGATGACGTGACTGTAACCCAATTGACTGGTGGGCTGCCATTGTCGCTTGACATCAACAAGGGCATACACGATGCGCAGTTGGATGCGACTCTAATGACAATGTTAGTGCTCACTATTGTGATGACCGTGCTGTTCCGCTCACCAAGATTGGCACTGTTTACCATGACTGCTGTTGGCGTTGTTGTGCTTTGGCAGCCTCTTTTGATGAGGGGCGGCGATGTGAATGTCAACGTGTTCACCGCCATGGTCAGCACCATTGTATTCGGAATCGGGGTCGATGATTCAATTCACATCATCGATCGAATTAGAGAGGAGAAGGAGACTCCAGGTGGAATCGTCAAGACGGTCTCAAGAACGGGACAAACCATCTTTGAGACCACCGCCACCACATGTGCCGGACTTGCTGCCGGTTTGTTGGTCGACATACCTGCGCTGCGAAATTTCTTCGCGCTGATGATGATTCTCATCACACTAGCCCTGCTGACATCAGCCCTACTATTGCCCTCGTTCATTGTTGGTTGGCACACCATGGTTCACGCGATTACAGGAAAGCGAGCCTATCAGGACTTTGACACAGATGTCACTGTGGATGATGAAACGGCGATAGACGCAGTACTCTCTGTTGAGGGAGGTTAGCGCTTCTTGCTGCCCACCCTTCCGTGTGTGTGCGGGTGTGTGCGTTACGGAAATGCGGCAGATTCAACAGGTTGTTACCGCTCGCTCAGACAATGAGAAGGGCACTGTTCGTCGTGATTTTGGCCACGATGCTGGCGACTTCCATCTTCTCGACATCTCTACAGAATCGCCTTCCTGACGAGGATTCCAGTGCATTCGCTGGCGGCAACGAGCAACTCGACGTTGTTCTCAACCAGTGGCGTCACTCATCTGCTGATCCGTTCACGCCGAGTATACTGATGACTAATCTGACAATTGGCAACACCTATGTCATGGAGTGGATGCTGCTTGAGGGTAATGGAACCGCAAGCAACAGTGGTGCGATGATTCTGAACGATAGCATCAGTTTCAATGCAAATAGCACAACCCAGCGAATCGACCTGACCCTTTCGCACTTCAGTACCAATTTCAACCTCTATAGATTCCTATGTGCGTTCTCTGACTCCACTGGTATGATAGCAACATCTGAAAATGGAATCGCAGTTTTCAGGCAGTCTATCTCCCCCTATTTCAGCGACTTCATCCTGTTTGGGGATAGCCTGACCGATGCTGGTAATTCCTACGCTGCATGGGGAACCCCCGATAGTCCACCCTATTGGCAAGGTCGCTTTTCGAATGGAGAGATGTGGGGCGAGCGTGTACACGAATGGATGGGATTGGTATCGATTACGGGCAGGGATGCAGTAAGCGGCAACAATCGGGCTTTTGGTGGTGCATCAAGCGGTAATGGATTGTCATTCTGGACCATACCAAATGTTGGAAAGCAGGTTGATGATTACCTGAACAATCATGCCGTCAGCAATACCACCGGAGTTGCTCTCTGGGCTGGCGGTAATGACTTCCTCAACTATGGGCAAACCAATACCCAAACCGTAGTTGACAATCTGCAGGAACACACATTACAATTAATTGCAGCAGGAACCACAGATGTCTTGCTGTTTGAAATGCCTCCACTGGAGAAGGTCCCCAATATGCGGGATAACAGTCAAGCCGACAAGGACACAATGCATCAGAGGGTACTCGACTTTAACGTCAAGTTACATGTGATGGCAAATAATCTCGCTTCCAGTCAAGGTGTCAACATCTCTGTAGCTCCAGTCTGGGATTACTTTGAGATGTTTTACTGGAATTCCTACTACGTCGATGTGGTGAATGTCACCCACGCTGCCTGCGAGCACAGCGGTGCGACGTGTTCCAACGGCGACCCGATTGCGCCAAACGCGCATCAGTACATATTCTTCGACGACCTTCATCCTACGCTGACAACTCACGAATTGGTTGCACGAATGATACAGGAAACCTTTGGAATCTCAGATTACGATGGAGATGGAGTTGCAGACTCACAAGACCAGTGTCCTCACACCGTCCTCGGAATCGAGGTTACTGCTGAGGGGTGCCCCCTCCCGCCACCTGATGCAGATGATGACGGGGTGCCTGATGAAGATGATGACTGTCCAGAAACTGACGATGGATTACCAGTAGATGAAGACGGGTGCGCCATCAACCAGCGAGATGTAGATGGCGATGGGGTATCAGATGCGGTTGACCAGTGCAACGACACACCGGCAGGAGCAATCGTAGATGCCTTCGGATGCAGTGATGAGCAACTGGATTCTGATGGGGACGGCGTCAACAATGCCGAGGATGATTGCCCACTGACCGATGCGATTTGGGATGTGGACGGCGATGGCTGTGCAGACTACCAGAAGGATACCGATGAGGACGGTATCACCGATGATGCAGATGCTTGTGCAGACACACCACAAGGCGAGGCGGTAAACATCGTCGGTTGCTCTACCAGCCAATTGGATACCGACCAAGACGGCGTCTCCGACGCTGACGACATCTGTCCTGGAACCGCTTCTGCTGATATTTCTACTGTGGATGAAAGCGGATGCTCTGACCGACAACGCGACAGCGATGAGGACGGTATTACAGACGATGCGGACTTATGTCCGAATACTGAATGGCTGGCCAATGATATCGACGAGAATGGGTGCTCAGATGCTCAGCGTGATACCGATGGAGATGGGCCAAGGGATGCGGATGATGAATGTCCAACCACCCCCGGCTCGATCAGAGGTTGCCCGGTTCTATCAATTGAAGTCGAACTCATCACACCACTGACCATCTGGGACCAGAAGGCTAACTTCTCGATAACCGTCTCGTGTGAGAGCGGTTGTGAGATGACGCTGTCATCAATATCCGGCTCAGAATTGGTCAGCAACGGCACACAATATATCGAAATTGTCGGTCCTGGACCGGTCTCAATGAATTTCGATTTCCGAATTGAAGTGGAGTCCGCTTGGGCTGAGGAATCTATCTCGGTAACTTGGCCCGCTCCTCCTGATGAGCCAGATGTCGGTGGAGTACCTGGTGGGGATGAAGGAGACCGTGATGATGACAATCCATCCAGCGGCAAGCAAGATTCTGCTGGCGCCAATATCAACCCTATGACCATCATCGTCGTGATGGCGATGCTGATTCTGAATGGA
>CAUZSM010000160.1:0-3731 GCA_963582685.1 Candidatus Thalassarchaeaceae archaeon
CGAGATACCATCCTAGCGCACGAGTTCCAGCACCTGCTGCACAACGCACGAGACCCGTTTGAATACATCTGGATTGATGAGGGCAATGCCGACATGGCAGCCTACCTGTGCTTTGGCGCTACCAACGCCGTCATTGGCCATGCAAACACATGGACACTGAACGCCAGCCAATCGGTGCGCTGGTGGAATCAGCGGCTCGGTGACTATGGTGCGGGATTCCTGTTCATGCTGTTCCTTGCAGACAAGTTGGGTGGTGGAGCCGCCATCCAGCAGTTGGTCGCAGATTCAGCGACCGGTGGCACCGGCATCGTCAACCTTGCAAATACACTCGGACCGGGCTCAAACGACATAGGCGCTGACTTCTCGTCGATTTTTGCGAATTTCACCGCTGCCATAACACTTGATGATGCTACTACGACCCAGTTCGGGATGTCAAATATCGACATGTACCAGAGTTGTGGCGGCAATCAATTCTGTAGGCTGCAACTCTCTGATACCAACCAGAATTGGGGTAGTATGTGGCAATCGACCAATCATGACCTCGAAGGCTGGGGAGTTCACGCGTTCCGCTTCCTCGGCGGCACAGGTGCACCGCTCAACATCATGGTGCTACCAACTGAATATGGTTTCAACGGCAAGATTCTCCGGCATGATGTCGCAAGCAATGCGTGGGTAATGGAGGACTTGAGATTTGACCCAGTTACTGGGGTCGGCACTGGGTTGGTGCATGGATTCGGTAACCAGAGCGACGATGTCTATCTACTGGTTTGGTACGAAAGTGGGGTTGATGACTGTGACTACTCCTCGCCAAATTGCGCGTTCCCCGGCGGTTCAACAGCATATCCGATTGCCAGCGTGGACATCTTTGCCGGATTGATTACACAACCTGCTTCCATCAGCATTGATCAGGAATACACCTACGACCGAGATGGCGACTTTGACCACGATTCGGTCGAGGTTACCTTCAGCGTCAACTCAACTGCGTTCTACGAGGTTCTCGATGTCGAGGTCCTCGCCTTTGAGAGCAATACACTACACGACACCATCGACATACAAGTCGAAGCAGGTGGCGGTGTCGATGTCACCAACAAGGTCTGGTATACGCCACCGTGGGAGGGTGATTGGACTCTGGCATTCCGCATGCGTGACCAACTCGGCTTTGTGGTCGATGAGCAACTCACTCTACCTTTACACCTCTACAATATGGCGCCAATGGCCGCTGGAAGTGCCGCAGCCAACAGCACCCAGACTTGGTTGCCGCTACAGTTCTTCGGAGCCGGTTATGACCTGTGGGGATTGGCGATGGACAACATGTCATTCAGCCACAACGTGTCGCCAACTGGATACATCTGGGACTTCGGCGACAGTCTGCCCGGCTCTGGCCTGAAGAATCCGCTCCGCTCTTGGCAATCGCCGGGAATATACAACGTCACCCTGCAAGTGGTTGACCAAGGCAATGGCGTGAGCGAGATACAGAATTGGACGATTGACGTGCAAGACACTCAAATTCCAATTGTCAAGATAACTGTCGGCGGTCAAGAAGTTCAATCCACGATGTCGTTACTAACCTCTCAACGAGTTTTATTCAGTGGAATTACTACTCAGGACAACGTCCCCATCGACTACCTGACATTCACTTGGGATTGGGGAGATGGGCCTACAGAAGGCGGTGTTGGCCAATATGAAGCAGCCCACGAGTGGGCGATTGGTTCAGCTAATGGAACCCCATACAACTTGACTCTGACAGTTGATGACGGCACCCACATTGGCAATATGTCAATCACCGTGCTGGTGTACAACCGAGTGCCACGTCAGGTCTTCTTCCAGCCCATGACGACCTACACTCTCACTCCGCTGCCTATGCCTGACGTGTTCACCGATGATGATGGAATCATTATCGGAACCCTGTGGCAGTTCGATGAGGGTGTGAACCTCGCTGGTGGAATCGTTACGATGTCGAGTGATTTCTCTAGTAACTTCTCGGCTGAACCTAATCCGACCCCGGCATGGCGCACACCGGGAGTGAAGAACATCACAATCACCGCTACTGATGATGCTGGTAATTCCTCAGTCGCAATTCTGACCGTTACAGTGCTCAATCAACGACCAGTCGCCATCTTTGAAAGGCCATCAGATGGCACGACAGAGACAGAGTATGCATTCCATTCCTCGTCTTTCGACCCGGATGGTAACTCGGGCAACCTGACCCACAACTGGACATTGTCAGACATGGAATCATCGATCATTGGACAGAATTCCGTGGTCCACACCTTCACCGAGCCCGGACAGTACACCGTCACACTGATTGTGACCGATGAGCGCGGCTTGGATTCTCTGGCCAAGATTTACATCATCCACATCGCGAACCCCCTGCCATTGCCAGTGATGTCTGTGTATGAGGCTTGGATTGACGGACAGCCAATCCTAGCACCCGGGCCTGATGACCTGCCGTACGAATGGCGGCATTCCTTCACTTCGGATGGAGGAATATTCGTTGCACCGGGTACCGTCCTGCGCTTCTCCTCAGAAGGAAGCAGGGATGCAGACGCCGCCTTCGATGGCATGTATGACTCAAACATCAGCTCGCCAAACTGGAATGGCATCGTCGAGTATACTTGGGACTTCGGCGACGCCTCACCACCCTCTAACTCGCCAAACTCATGGCACACATTCGACGTTCCCGGAGAGTACACAATCACCCTAACTGTACGTGATGGATTCGGTACTGGAGACACTAACACCAGCGAACGTTCTGTATGGGTTTCACACGCACCGCAAATCCTCTCTGACAATATCATTGATTCAGATTACGTTCTGACTGAACAGACCTACGTTTTCGAGGGATGGGCACAAGATGCCGACTTGCTGGGTGGTATTCTTGCATGGCGTGACGATGATGTGGGCAACGACTCCGATGGAGATGGCATTCTCGATAACGACCCGGATACCCCACTGAATGAGGCATTGACCTACTGGTGGGATACCGATGACTCGGTTGATGCGAATGAGAATGGCAATTTGCACGATGACTGGGAACAAGGAATAGCCCGAGAGGGCAAAGGCATCGATATGCTGTGGAATGAGTCAACCGTTGTCACAATCAGTTTGAAAGTGTGTGACGATACTGGTGTCTGCACTCAACGAGCCTTTGTCATTACAGTGCGGTCCCCCGATTCAATCGACCAAGGTGTGGGTGACCTGTCTTGGTCCGACCTGCTGCCCTCCGGCGATGGAGGCCTGTGGATGATAGTGCTGATTACCCTGGTTCTCCTATTGGGTTGGCTGGTGATGCGGCAGCCCGAGGAAGTCGAGATAGCGGCTGAGGATGCCGCATCAACATACGATGTTGCCGAAGTACACACCGAAGGAGGAATCCTCGGGATGGACCAGCACGTGCCGCCACCCAAACCCAAGCATTTGACCAAGGATGACAGGCGCAGCAGGGAATCGGGTTATGTGCGTCCAGTGACCAGTCGCCGCCGGCGGTGAGACACAGATGATTGATGCGCGCATGAGATGCGGACGAAGACGGCGACTCACGCTCAGCATCGTTGCTCTTCTTCTAGTACCGATTCTAGCCTCCGCTCTCGACGCTTTTGGTATCGATGTGATTCCTGAAGCGAAGGCGGCCACAGGCTGCAAACTCAACGGCCCGAGTAACCCGGATTGGGGTCGTTCGGTCATCGCGAACAACCTCACTGATAGCAGCGGCTTCGGAATCTTTGGGGAAC
>CAUZSM010000161.1:0-3707 GCA_963582685.1 Candidatus Thalassarchaeaceae archaeon
CAAGCGTATGGACCCATCAATGGCATCGACGAATTACGAGAGGCGGTGGCTGGTCACTACAACCGACTTTTCAGAGAAGGTAAGAAACCATACAGAATGGAGAATGTAGGCATCGCGCAGGGCGGCCGCTTGATGCTGTCACGAGTATTTGGGGCATTGGCCGGCAGAGTAGGCTACCAGATTCCTGATTATACCGCCTATCAAGATATGATGGACTACGCTGCACCTCGCTGCGATTACCACTTGGTTGAGACTACCGAAGAAAATGGGTTCTCAGTTCCTGCTGAGGCGTTTGATGCTGCGGTGCGTTCGAAGAATCTAGATGCGTATATCGTCTCGAATCCGTGCAATCCGACCGGTTATGCGATCACAGGCGATACTCTCGACTCTTACTGCAAAACAGCAAGAGAAACCGGTTGCACGATGATTTTTGATGAGTTCTACTCGCACTTCAACTACGCTGCCGATGAAGCAATTACTGCCGCTAGGTATGTGGAAGACCCAGATACTGACCCGGTGCTTTGCATCGATGGGCTGACCAAGTCATTCCGTTATCCGGGATGGAGAATGGGCTGGGTGCTTGGCCCACCCGAACTGATTGAGACTCTGGGACGCGCTGCATCAGCCATCGATGGTGGCCCTTCCCGAGTCACCCAGCGCATCGCACTGAAGGCGCTGGAAGAAAACCAAGCCAATCAGGAGACCGAGGCGTTGCGAGCTGAATTTGCCAAGAAGCAGGCAATGATGGTAAAACGGCTTACCGCAATGGGAATCCGTTGCCTGCCCGGTCAATCCACATTCTATGTCTGGGCTTGTCTTGACCAACTTCCAGATGGATACAACACCGGAATGGACTTCTTCTGGAAGGCACTTGACCGGCAAGTGATGACCGTCCCCGGTGAATTCTTTGATGTCAATCCGGGTGGTGTGCGAGAGGGAGAGAGTCCATTCCACCAGTGGATGAGATTTTCTTTTGGCCCACCAATGGACAATGTTGACCTCGGCCTGACTCGCCTTGAGGGAATGCTCAAGGACACGAGATAGGGTCTCTACTGAAGCCTTATTGCTAAATTAGTGCCGCGAACAATTATGCACATCAGTGGCAAGATACTGCTCCCCGCGGGAATCATCATGATGATACTTGGTGCTGCACTGATGTATGGCGGCGTTGCAAAAGGTGTAGGTGATTTTGAAGAACTCGGAAATTTTGCCGTAGAGAACAAAACATCAGGAACCATACAGATTGCAGATGATGATGGGGAAGGAGATTTAGGGGTCACTTTCTGGGTTAAGGGCGAATATCTGGATGAGGATGAGGACGGGTATTGGGACCATTGTAATTCTACAAATATCTCAATCATCAACCATCCAAGTGTAAACACAGACTGGGGTGGTGAATATGCTGGTGAGTTCTACTATGAAGTTCAGTCCAGTCAAGGATGCGAAGCCACCGACATTAACAAGAATTTCGAGCGCGAAGGTGAAGGGCTCATCAAGGTAGGAAGAGCCTGTTTGGCTTGTTACAAAGGCACACTGGAGTTTGAATCGAACACTACTGTTTGGGTTACTTATGATGACGAATTATTAGGCGCGCTTATTGGTGGAATCGGCACCATGATGGGTGGAACTATTGGAGGCAGCATGTGCTGTGGATGCGGAGGGTTGTTTGCAATAATCGGATTGATACTCGGATTGACGATAAAGAGCCCTGAGGAAAAGATGGCTCTGGCACTGCAACAAGCTGAATATCAACAGCCAAAGGATGAGTTCAGCGACTTTTCGTTATGAGTCACTCAGCGGGGGCATAAATGCCGAAGCCCCTCAATGGAGGCGTGTAGATGTGTATGTTGATCAGATTGCCGTCAGTATCGTTGGATACGCGGTGGATGTCCGGCTCATCGGCTGCACATACCTCACCAGGTTGGTAGAGGCGAACTCCCTTCGCATGGGCAAGTCCGTCCTCATCGAGTTCGTAGACAGTCTCAGTTGACACACCCTCGACAATGAGGAATACGCAGTCGCTTCCTTTGTGGTCATGGATGGGGGTGTCTTGACCCGGTTTCCATGATACTGCAACCATCTCATAATGCTCGGTTTTCTTGATGATATTGCGTTGGTATCCATCTTCGGAATAGGAGACATGTCGCCTCACAGCCTCTAGATTGACTGGCATCGATGTCAGTTTCTCGCCAATCTCATCCAAACCAGGCCGACGGTCAATGGAATCCAACCATGCAACGGTATCAGCAATACCCTTGCAACAGGAAATAAGGTCGTCGCGATCAGTTTCAGAAAGGGTGCGAACCGCGACCATGAGAACCCCTCGGCTGCACCATCCTTAGACTTCACGACTCAAGCCCGATGAGATAATTCGGTGGAAATGATGCACTCCTGACTCTCTAGTTGGAGAATAACGACCGCGTTGGTATGCGGATGACTGAACTCCTTTCTGGCAGGACTCGACGATGAATTGGTCCTCCGCCTCCACCTTGTCAAGGTCGCCGCCGGCGCCCTTTCCAAGTTGGTCTACATCTCCAACCAAGCCATGATACACTATGCGTGTGCGATTGACATCGACGGGAATTACAAGATTGATTGAGAGACCCCACGGATAGAAATTCAACATCAATCCCGGATGCAGCCAGAAGTAGTAGGCAGCTACGCGTTGACCTGCATCAGGATGGCCTTCTGGCAAGTCAAAGCAAATATCTCCGTCTTTGGCCATGCCTATCTGCAGCACGCCACCATCGAATAACTCGGTGCGATAACCATCGTAATCGAGAACGTCATGCAGGTCACCGTGCACATACGGAATATGGAACCCTTCGAGATAATTGTCGACGTACAATGCCCAGTTAGCATCGATTTGGTAGTCGCGATGTCGAGACGGGTCATACTGGAATTCTTCTATTGCAAGCCAACCTACTCTCTGCTCAACCACTGAGATGAATCCCTGAAAATCCTCAGAGTCTACCGTGTTGAACAACAGTCCTTTCCACTCGGCCAACGGAAAGGTGCGAAGATTATCTGCAGGGGTGGGGAAGTCTGCAACATCATCGAACTCGGGCATATTCTTGAAGGTGCCATCCAGTCCAAACGTACGGCCATGATAGGCACACTGCAACTGCTTGCATTCACTTGCTTCCGTGCAAACCAGCATTCCCCGGTGAGTGCACACATTGGATAACGCTCGCAATTCCCCTTCATGCATGGACAGCAACATCGCCTCATTCAGCGGATTGTCGATAGGAAGCACATTCGCGTTTGCGAGTTGGTTCTTGTGAGCAGCGAAGTGCCAGTGTCCACCAAAGGTGGACAATACCGACTGAAAAGTGTCTGAATCGGTGTAATAGGATGAGGGCAGAGTGTGTGCAGCCGCAATGTCTGCATCGATGAGTTCCATGCGCCCACCTCAGACGTCGAAGTCGCCGCGGAGGAATTTGATGTATCGCTGCTCCTCATCGTCCTCGAATGGATGGGCTCCGATATTCTGCTGGTAGGCTATGCCCATCCAAGTCCCATCAGGTGAGATGACGGTCTCAAAGAAGTCGTGCAGCGCGTGAACATCCCCGTTGTCCTCCTCATACTGAGTGACTGTGTGCAATGCTTCTGGGGTGCCATCCTCATTCCATGCTGCAATCTCATAATCGAAGGTGTCATTCTCATGCGGTTCACGCAGCGCGGCTGAATACAGGTGCCACTGATGG
>CAUZSM010000162.1:0-3605 GCA_963582685.1 Candidatus Thalassarchaeaceae archaeon
TCGCTGTGCCGATGGCTGTAATCGCCAAGATAGTGCTCAGCCAGATTGACGGAACCAAACCGTTCGCCATACTGCTTTCAGAACGAGCGCCAAAAGCCGCAGTTGACGATTCTGATGAGTGATTCACTCGGGCGTTCGACCCAATAGGATGACGATTTCTCCGTCGGATTTCAACTCGACTTCTCCTCCAATCGCAGTGTTGTGCAATCCGCGTGTGGAGAAGGCGAGAGGCTGTTCTTCCAGCGGATATTCCACTCCTGTGAGGGTAATGTGCGCGCAGGGTGTGAAAGCGAAAATTGAGATGGGTGTTCCCTCTTGCAGATGCAGGTGAATTTCATCGTCGCAGCGCAACGAGATGAAGTCGTCGAAGTGTAGGCGAACCTCCAATTCAGCAGGCGCTTCAACCAGTGCGGCAAATGCTGCTAACTGATGGTCGGTTCTTCCCCCTGACACGCCCACCACATCAACCTCTGTTGCACCCGCTTCGCAAGCCCAGTGCAGGGCCTTGGCAAGGTCGGAGGAATGTTGGTCCGGCAAAGGGTGTCTTGGGATGTCTGAATCCTCGATGGAATCGAAGTCACCAACCGCGACACTGAGAGCGATTCCGCGTGCAATCGCTTCGTCGGTTCCACCATCGACTCCAACCACCCGGTCAGCAGCCTTGACCAGCGGTCCCCAAACCTCCTCTGCCGGCCACTCGCCAGCGCAGCAAAGGACCAGACGCTCTCCAGTCATCACACCGGCACTGTGCTAGGCATACAATAGGTTCGCCGTGCAGCGATTCTCGCTGAAAATCAAATTGTGGGGGTTTTGGGTCGTGATTCCGCACGGCTGAATAACCCCCCGCGTTTCCTCGACCCGTAAGGGGTCGAGTCTGGAGCGACTTCACCTTTGGAGGCGATTAGATGCGATGCCGCGGTATTTTTCTGTCAATTCTGATGCTTCTAGCGTCGCTCACTCCGCTTGCACTATCTCAACTTGCAGACACTGATTTAGTTGAAATTGAGTTGGATTCAGAGCCAGATTCGGATTATTCCACCTCAATCACTTCCGGTTGGGGAGAGCAGTTGGCTGGCACAAGCATCGATTGGCGCGGCGATTCCTGGACCACACGAGCCGAGAGAGGCAGCGGACTTGTGCTCAATGATACACAGACCGGAACTGGGCCGCTGCTCGATATTGATCTGGTCACTGATGATAGTGGCAGAGTGCTTGGCTGCGCTTACAACTTGACCTCTCAAAGCCTTGAATTCCACAGCAAGGAGTTGGACGGCACCCTTTCGGTGGTAGAGGTCGACGATGCAGCAAATGTGGGCCGAGGATGCTCGGTTGCTGTTGACCACAACAATAGGGCGAGAATTGCTTATCTCGATTTGGACGCTCAATCGGTGAAGATTGCACGAGAGGCAGCGCCGACTCCGTTCCTCGACGATGACTGGTTGATTCGAACTTTGGTCGATGATGCGACAATCATCACTCCCGTCGCCGTCGATGTGTACAGCAACGGCACTGAGGCGGTGGCCTATCGCAACAACTCGGATGGCTCTTTGCACCTGACTCGCTTCACCGGTTCTTGGTGGTATCACACGCTGATGGTGTCTTCTGGTGCTGCTTCCGACTTTGTTCTCAATATTGACGTGAATGATGTACTGCACCTCACTTACCTCAATGAAAATGCCGACAGAGTCACGGTGATTTCTCTTGATGGCAATGTGCGGACAACCTCAGTGGTGGACTCCGGTGAGGGGCTTGGTCAGCCGCTCGGCCATCATTTGGATGAGTTGGGCCGAGCGCAGTTGGTCTACGGTATCGACAACGGCACTTCGCTGAGTCTGGTGCGTGATTTATCTGGTCGAGACGACGGTCGTCTGCATCCCGAGCCCTTTGCATCGTTGTCCGGCTCAGAAGATGCTGGCTTCGGCTCCTCTGTCATCGCTGATACTGATTACAATGGCGACGGTTATTCCGACCTGCTGATTGCCGAGCCGGATGCGAGTAGTTCGACCGGTGCCGTTCACTTGTGGTATGGCACAGAGGCGGCGCCAAGCGGTGCTGCCGACCTGATTCTTACTGGAGTCGGAGTAGGTGCACGATTTGGAGCCTCGATGGCAAAAATCGGCGACCTCGACGGCGACGGCTACCCGGAACTTCTGATTGGAGCACCGGGCGAGGAAGATGGTACAGGCAACTCGACCGGTGCAGTCCATCTGTACCGCGGCCACCCTACCGGACTGCTGACCCCAGCGGTTTGGACCCGCACAGGAACTGTGGATGGTGAGTTGTACGGCGCCCGCGTAGCCAACGCTGGCGATGTGAACGGAGATGGAACGGATGACCTGCTCATCGCATCACATGGTGCAGATGGCTCTGGGTCCGGTGAGGGCAGAGTAGACCTGCACTTTGGTGCGGCCAACATTGGAGATGTGGACTGGTCAGTGACTGGCGAGTCAAGTGGACTGATTCTCGGTTGGCAGATTCTCGGTGTCGGTGATGCGAACAACGACGGTTACGATGACGTGGCAATCAGTGGATGCAAGGATTGGGATGCACTCTCGACCTATGGGAGAGTCGAGGTGTTCGCTGGTAGCCAAACCGGCTTGTCTTCCTCTCCCGCGCGCACATGGTCGATGAACCAGCAATGGACCCAGTTCGGCATGATTCTCTCTGCGTTGGGCGACATGAACGGTGACGGCTACGATGACATCGCAGTCAGTGAGCCACAGAACAGTTCTGGACCGACCATTTGGGTATTCCAAGGCTCTTCTACCGGCTATGCATCTTCGCCGACATTCACGGTCGCTAGCAGTAACACCGGCTCTGTTCTCGGTTCAGCGATGGCCAACGTCGGCGACATCAATGACGATGGCATTCCTGAGATATTGGTCGGCTCCAAGGGCTCGGGTAATTCCGGCGGCGATGTGACACTCTACCAAGGCCGGAGTGATGGCCTTGGCCCGGTGATGATGTCGTGGAGCGGCACGCAAGGGCAGCACCACGGCAGCGTGCTGGCCATCGGCGGTGACATGGACCGAGATGGCTCTCATGAGTTCATTTTAGCGACCCCTGAATCGAATAGCGATGGTAGTCTGCACGGAGAAGTGCGCATCATCGAGACTCGGGATTGGGAGTTAAATTCACTACCACTCGATGGGGTGGCATCAGACCTTGACCTCGAGGTTGACGCGCAGGGCCGGACTCACATTTTGGTCACAGTTGATGGAGTTCACATCCACATGGAGAGGCCCAATGAGGCACTTTCGTCTGGCGCTGCTTGGGATTACTCAGTATTCTGGGATGAGAGCGCAGGTGGACCAGCGTCAAGCGCGCTTGCGGTTTCTCCGGCAGGACAACCAAACCTGATGCTTGGCACCTCGACAGAAACCCAGCATCTGAACAAGATAGGAGGCGTTTTTGTTGGGCGTAATGCGGTCACTTCAGTCAATACCGCTGGCTATTCTTCACTCGCTTTGGACTCCAACGGTTACCACCACATCGCATTCACCAGTGGCGGCACCTCCCTTCTACATCTTGGACAGGACGGAGCTGGTTCTTCCTCATCGTTGGTCAGTGGCGGAGTGAGCATCTCTGCGCCGACACGCACTCTT
>CAUZSM010000163.1:0-3357 GCA_963582685.1 Candidatus Thalassarchaeaceae archaeon
CAAGGAGATTCACGATCAACCCGAGGCACTGCGCCAATGCATCGCCGGCCGCACCCTTCTCTCGGAAGGAACAGGAAAACTTGGTGGGCTTGGACTATCTCCGAATGAATTACAGAGTATTTCGCATGTCCGCCTGCTGGGATGCGGAACAGCGTTGCACGCTTGTCAGGTCGGACGATTGACCATCGAGAAACTTGCTCGAGTGCCAGCGTTAGCACACGTCGCGAGTGAGTTCCGACACAATGACCCAGTGATTGACTCCAATGCACTTTACTTCGCGGTCAGTCAAAGCGGCGAGACCGCAGACACTTTGGCCGCTGTGAAAGAGATTCAACTCAAAGGAGGTAGAGTTCGCGGGGTCATCAACGTCGTTGGCTCATCGATTGCTCGGCAATGTGGAAGCGGCGTGTACATTCACTCCGGGCCTGAGCAGGCTGTGGCCTCGACCAAGGCGTTCACCAACATGGTTGCTGCCTTGTCCATTTTCGCCATACAAATCGGTAGGGCGAGGACATTGTCTCGCTCACAGGGCCGACTTCTAATCAAGGCACTGAACAAGGTTCCTGACCAAATAGAGGCGTATTTGGCTGACCCAGGCCCCATCGCCGAGGCTGTCAAAGCGGTTAGCAATGCTAAGAGCGTACTTTTCCTTGGTCGTGGAGCCTCAGCGTCAGTTGCCAGAGAAGGTGCGCTGAAACTCATGGAAGTTGCATATATCCCATGCCTTGGCTATCCGGCGGGTGAGATGAAGCACGGACCGATTGCACTACTGGAAGAAGGAAGCCCGGTTGTAGTCATCGCACCGAAAGATGAGCATCGCGACAAGACATTCTCAAATATTCAGGAATGCAAGGCTAGAGGTGCGAAAATAATAATCATCCACAATGGGGATCGTGAAATGGCGGAACAAGCTGACGTATCCATTGTAGTGCCAAAGACCGAACCGTTGCTCACACCACTGCTCACAGTCCTCCCGACCCAGTTGCTTGCATATCACACAGCATTGGCTCTTGGCTGTGATGTGGACAGACCCCGCAACCTAGCGAAGTCGGTTACAGTCGAGTGATTCAGCGTATTGCGAACCTGCAGGTGTCAGTATCCCAATAGAACTCTCGATATCCAAGTTGGTGATGCGTGTGACGCATCTTAACCACTGAGAGTTTCCTGTTGATTGCGTCGCCGTGGCGTTCCATCGTGACGTGAATAACGCCATCTGAGAGATAATCCTCAATGCCGAACTCACCGAACTGATTCTTCATTTCACCCATCATCTCACAGATGATAATGGTCGTCAGACCGAGTCGGCGACAGGCTTCGAAAAAGCGGAAGGTCTCATCACGTGGATTATCCATCTGCGTGAGGGTGAAGAATGCTCCCAGTGAGTCGAATACCAACACATCGAAACCAATGCTTTCACGGTAACTTGTCAACTGTTTGATGAGTTGCCCCATCCAGTCAACCTGATCAGCGGTACCCGCAGCGTGCAACTGCACACGTAGGTCTGCAAGGTCAATGATAGCGATGTTTGAGCGCACGCGCGAGTCTTCGACATTCATTCCCATGACGGCCATGTGGCCAGCAAGGCTATCCTTGGACTGCTCTAGAGTTACGTATATTCCCGAGGCTTTACCTTCAAGCACAGCGTTGTACAGCATGGCAAAACCGAGGCTGGACTTCATTGAACCTGAGGAACCCGCGAGCAGAACGAGATGCCCCTTTGGGATGCCCCCTTGCAAATGGTCATCCATTCCAGTGACATAGGTTGGTATTCTCTCAATGGCGTCAGGCATGGGCTCACCGGCTGTCCCATCGGCCATGATACGATAAACACCACGTTTGAAAGCGCAGACTTTTTCTGCTTGCTCACAAGGTTTCATTCGCCTCCTTACCGTCGGTGGTTGTATGGGGGATTGCTTTCGGATATGGCTTGCCTCGGCTTCCGCGCGACGCGCAGAATGGCTCGCTGCAAGGCTACCTGATGACGTGGTTTTCGAAGCGAGGCCTTTACTCACCGAAGAGCGGGTGGCGACGATTGGTGCTCCAGTATCCGCTCAGGTCGCACAAACTCTAGTCGAGAAGGTCGCTAATGCTCGCATTGAACTCTCATTGATGGCGCGAGTGATAGATGAAGGCGTCAAAAGTGCAACTCAACTACCCCACGTCGTGGTAGTCGCAGACACGTTGGTTGAGGACCCAGATGACCCTTCAATTCCTCTAGGGAAACCGGCTGATACGAATGCTGCTCTCACCACGTTGCTCAGACTCCGAGGTCGACGCCACATCGTCTGGTCTGGCACTGCTATCCTCACCCCGTTGGATGACAACACAGGCGGTTGGCACGCAGAGACTTGGATGGAGTCCGCTACAGTAGAGATTGAGGAGATTGGAGACGAGGAACTCGCTGAATTGGTCGCATCTGAGAGTTGGAGGGGAAAGGCAGGAGGTTACGACTTGGCTGGACCTATGGGAGGCCATGCCAGCCTGATATCCGGCGAGGAAATCTGTGTGCTCGGCTTGGCTGCCGGTGCGACTGATGCATTGTTCAAGATGCTGTGAAAGCACTCCTCACGTATCGCGGGCCTAAATCAGGGCAACGGTCTTGTTAATTGGATTGCGTCAGAAGCGGCAGTCATGGCGGCAGGACACGCTGCAATATTGGTCGATTCACTGCAGCGTGGCTACGGTTCGGGCAACAAGCGCGTCGATGTGCTCAAAGCCCTGAAAATGGAAGTAGCAGCCGGTTCAATCTACGGTTTGTTGGGCCCAAGCGGCTGCGGAAAGACCACGCTACTGAAGGTCATTCTGGGCCGTCTGATTCCCGAATCTGGCGACGTCAGAGTTCTCGGAGACACCCCGGGGGAGACTGGTTCAGCTGTACCCGGCTCAGCGGTAGGTTACTCCCCTCAGGAGATTGCTCTCTACGACGACCTTTCGATTTCAGAAACCATGCGGTTTCACGGAAGGCTACACGGCATGGATAGTCAGTCGATTGTCGAGCGTGAATCTTGGTTGGTGTCATTGCTTGACCTACCCGACTCAAAGCGCCCCATCGGCAAGTTATCTGGCGGTCAGAAGCGTCGAGTCTCACTGGCGGTCGCGCTGCTGCACGAGCCTGAATTATTGCTTCTCGATGAGCCGACGGTTGGAGTTGACCCCGAACTGCGAGCCCGTCTTTGGGAGCATCTGCAAGATATCGCCAGCGGAGGCGTCACCGTAGTCATCACCACTCATTACATCGATGAGGCGAGTCAGGCTGACAGAGTCGGCCTGATGCGCGGCGGCCTGCTTCTGGCTGAGGATACACCGGCCGCGGTCATGCAATCAACCGGCGCGGCTACACTTGAGGAAGCATTCCTC
>CAUZSM010000164.1:0-3315 GCA_963582685.1 Candidatus Thalassarchaeaceae archaeon
CATTCGGCATCTCCTTCAACCAACCATCTACAGTCACCCTTTCACCTCTTGGGACTGCTGAAGTTCTGATAGCGGCAGATATTCCTTCAGAGGCCCTGCCGGGGCAGACCGCCTCAATAGATGTCGTCGCCACCAGTCAGGCGGACCCAGCTGTCAGCGATATCATCCGAGTCAATCTGACCGCATCCATGGTTTCGGATGCCAGTGTCGGCGTGAATCCGTCAGATGTGCCCGTCAATGGTTGGTGGATAGAGCCGGGGGAATCGATTGAGATTCCCTTCACCATATGGAACAACGCGACCAGTCAAGACTCATTCACATTCTCTCTTGACGAGTCGAGTATGCGGGGCTGGAACGCAACACTTCCCGCCATGACCACTCTAGTAGTCAGGCCAAGTGAAACCAGCCGAATCATCGTCACACTGACCGCACCGATGAACGCTCAGTCGGGCGACCCTGCACCAATCTTGAAGCCGGGAGCAGTCAGTCAGATTTCGGGCACCTCAGCAGTACCGACAGATTACAGTGGAGTCCGTGTCAAGATGTTACACGAATTGGTTCTCAGGGTAATCGACACTCCACAGTCGGTCACGCCTGGTCAGGCAAATACGGCAGTTTTCGAGATTGAAAATAATGGCAATGGTCCCGAACTAGCCACTGTTTTGGTCGCTGGTCTCCCTTCGACATGGCAGTATGTCATCGAATTCGAGGGCGTTCCACTCTCAGGTCCAGTTTCCCTTTCGCCGGAGTACGAGGGGCTGGATGTCAAACAGTTCCAATTAATCATCACACCACCCGGTGGTGAAGATGCCAACTTGAACATTGAATTGACAGTTAGTGTCGCTCCCACAGAGGGCTCCGAACTGGATGATTCTGACAACAGCCACACATTTGAGGTTCTAACCGAGAGGATCACCCGCCCTATGCTCACCTTCGATACAACTGAAATCAATTCTCGAACCAATTCCACCCACATCTTCGGAATGAGCTTGAGAAATGATGGAAATGCTGTGGACCCAGCGATTCGAATCCGGATAGTTGCCGATTCGATGATACCCGGAATCTCCACCACTCTGACATTTGGCGGTACCAGCGTCGGCCTTGTCGAATGGATTGATGCGCCAATCCCGCCACAGATGGATTACGACCTAGTCTTGGTCATTGGAATCGCCAATGATGTGCCAGTTGGTACGCAGGTGACTTTCACGATCACCGTCGAGGGTACTGATGACAACGACGGGAACTCACAGACCATCACAAGAACACTCGTACTCACTGTGGATTCTCACCGTGAAGCCTATTTCACTCACTCAATTCCCGATGCTAGTATCCTTGAGCCCGGACAACGCTCCACCTTTACCGTCAATGTGACGAGCCATTCCTCCTTCACTGAAGAACTGACTCTGCATGTCAGCGGCAATGACAACTGGGGTGTTCTATGCAATAGCCAGGAGAGTGATTCTGGTGAGTGGCTCGTCGTCGTGCCTTCATCGAATAGCCCGGCAGGTCGCATCTTACAATGGGATTGTGAACTGACGGCACCGTCAGAAGCGGGTCAAGTGCCGCTTGAGTTTTCGATTTCGTCCAGTGATGGCGCCTCGCTTTGGTATGCTCAACCTTCCATCTCCTCTGAGGAGGTCGCACCCGAGCAGGGTGGCTTTTCTCTCTCAATTGTTAGTGGTGAACAAATGCCCATGTTCATTGCTGGAATAGCACTCGTGTTCCTGATTTTCGTTGCTGTCATGGTCGTCGCCATCAACAAGAAACGGCGAAGAATCGAAATCGAATACGACGATGAGGAGGAAGAAGATGAAGAGGAACCTGTCGCCACTCCTCAACGACAAGTCGCCCAACCTGTTCATGTCGCTGCGACCCGCCAACCGGAACCATCCGCTTTTACAGATGACCAATTCCGCGCTGCTGGATGGAGTGAGGAAAAGATATCTGAATATCGTAGGCAAGCGGCGCTGGAAGCAGAGGAAGCGATGGGGGTTCGGCAACATGCCTCAGAACAGGCGGCATACGCTCAGCAGGTACATCATCAGCAACCCCAGCAACCTCAGCAGCCGTCAGTAATCCCCGCAGCGGCCCAAGAGCAAACAGGACTGGGCGCTGCCTTTGGAAGTCTTGGCGTCACCCCGGGATCACAAACGGATGAACAGGAGGCACAATCGAGCGATGCAGAAGGCACCGGGATGGATGCTGGGGCAGCGGCGGCAATTCTCGGTGGAGGGAGCCCACCGGCTGAAGAGGCTGTGACTGAAACTGAAGATGGTTCGCTAGTAGATACGACAGAATCGGTAGATGATGATGCTCATGAAGCGTCTGTCCAAACAGAGGAGGATTCTGACATTTCCCAAGGTATGCCAACCCCCACCCATGGCGGCGCACTACCGCAGGTGAACTGCTCCTTCTGTGATTCCACACTCGAGAAAACGGATCAGTGGTCTGAATGTGAATCATGTGGCGCATACTGTCACGAGCAATGCAAATCTGGACAACAGATATGCGCCCGTTGTGGCACACGTCTTTGATCTCTCATTCGACTGCGTCACCAAGAACTGGCTCAGAATCAAGGTCATTCGCAGGACCGAGGCCACCTTCTGGGTCTATTCCTGGTCCTGTCAACCAAGCATCCTCAAATGGCTCATGAGAGAACATCAGGAAACCTCTCTCACCGAGTTGACGAAGCGCTGCCTCGGTTCGCTCAGCCGCGGGCGCGACCTTCTCCCCGAATGAATCATCCATGTATCGGCAGATCTCCTCGAATGTGCGGTGGCCGTCGCACAACTCCCACAACAGGCTGTTTAGGTCATCTAGAGGACGGCGAAGTTCGGCGGGGGCCTTCATGAGACGGGCAAGAAAACCTTCGAATCTGCGGAAAGTCTTGCGATGCCGCAAGACGACGAATCGCCCGGTCACTCCTGGAATTTCGGGATGGGCTCTTGCCTCTCCACAGCGAGCCCACCAAACTGGGGCGCGCACTGGAAATGCCCCGGCCAAGGAATTCTCCCTAGGTGTGTCATCCTCCACCAAAGAACCCATAATCACACCTACGCTACCTGCCAAGTCCACCAGACTAGAGCTATCATCGAACATATTCCTACGCCAGCGATGAGTCTGAGAAGTTCGACTTTATGGGTGAAGTTTCGGACATACCATGCGCCCGCACCACATAGCGCAACGATGAGCAGGAGCACATACCAGCCGGGCGGCATGGAGGGGCGTGTCGGCCCAACCGATAATGACGTATCGGGCGCGCATGAACGCCGGGCACTCACATGGAGCCCGTGGGTTGTTTGGCCTAACTTGGCC
>CAUZSM010000165.1:0-3293 GCA_963582685.1 Candidatus Thalassarchaeaceae archaeon
ACTAAGGAAGCACCCGCTGAGGAAGCACCCGCTGAGGAAGCACCCGCTGAGGAAGCACCCGCTGAGGAAGCACCCGCTGAGGAAGCACCCGCTGAGGAAGCACCCGCTGAGGAAGCACCCGCAGAGGAGGCCGCTGAGGAAGCACCCGCTGAGGCAGCACCCGAAGATCCAGACGGAGGTGAGGAGTGATGGGAGACAACCCTAATGCAGCAGCCAAGTGGGCAAAGTATTCCATCGAGGACGGGAAACTTGTCCGAAAGGCTGAGTTCTGCCCCAAGTGTGGTCCCGGCATTTTCCTCGCACAGCACAGTGACCGCAAAACTTGTGGCCGCTGTGGTCACTCCATCCCGAATGAGTGAATTTCACTCAAAATCGACGGTTCTACCGACAGGAACATTCAGTTCTGCCAGTAGTCGCTTGATTACACGGCGTTGCCAGCCCTTGAACGACTTGCGGTCGAGATGGGCAATGACCTGGCCACCTTCGAATACCTGCCGGGTACTCTCGATGCTGACCTTGATGGCGTGCTGCCATTGCCCGGTGGGATATTCTCCATTGTCAGGGTCCCAGTTTTCATCCTCTGGTTTCAGCATCGGCAGAGCGTATGATGCGAGTTGGTGGCCAGCCCAGCAATCGGTTTTCCGAATGACATCAGTATGCCTTGGCGCGTAATGTCCACCTCCGATACCTACCATCACCTTGGCGTGTGCCTTCTCATCCGCGCTCAGTGCCTTCCAATCGCCGCACTGAATCGCATTTTCGCCTGCCCCGTCCAGATTCAATCCACTGGTCAGCACATCAGCCCAAGCCTCAGCAGCATCCCGGCGACCCCAGTGACTTTCTGAGGAGCCAATCTCGATGAACATGGTTGGGGAATTCAGCGATGGGCCGTGGTGAGTTGTTTCAATTGTGAGGTCGAATTCGTGGTGCAATTCATGTTTTGTTGCGGCTTCACACATCAGCCGATACCAAGCCGCAAACCTTGGATTTGGTGGGACAACTTCGCCCTTTACACCACCAAATTCCGCCGCCTCGCCCACTTGCTTTTCACCGGGAACGCCGATGACATGCAGAGTGAGGGAAGGCATACCAGATGCAGCAAAGTGTCTCGAGAGGAAAATGACCTCGCTGACCTCGCCCTCGGTAAGCCCCGCGCCATTTTCGTAGCGTGAATCCAGCCCATCCTCCCAAAGGACGCGTTCACTGAGCCACCAGATGTGAACAGGTCTGTCAGCATGGGTCCAGCACTTGCACCCTTCGACTTGTTCTGCTTCCCTCCAGCCGCCTCGATTGAGCAGTGCATCTCCCTGAATCGTCGATGCGAGGTCCGATTGAGACACGATGAGAAGTGTGACCATCAATGACCGGAGGCAGTGAAGCGACTTCAGCCTATGTAGCCCAATCCTTCATCAGTATCGCCCGCAAGGCCCCGGATATGGCGGATTCACTACCCCATTCCCCCTTCGCACCTTCACGCCTGCTCGCAGGCACAGACAGACACCTGTTGATTGGTGTCAATGGCGAATTGGTCTGGATTGATGCGGACTCGCTCACACCTGTCGGTGAGCCAGCCAAGCCTTTCCCGGGTGAAATCACTACAGCCGCAGTATTTGACGACGGCTCGATTGTAGCGACTTGGGTCGACCGAGAACTCGCCGTTGCTAGGATGGCTACCATCGAGAAGTGCAACTCATTTGAGAATGGAGTGGATAAACCAACTCTGAGAGCAGCACTGCGTACCGGTGTTGCAGACACACATGGCGTGGCCGGTGCTGCATGGTCACGACCACTGCGCCACGAGCCACTTGCACTGTGCTTGTGGGGCGGCGACATAATATTCGCCTCACATTTTGGCGGAATCTATCGAACTACTCGAGAATCACAAGAGGTGTGGAGGGCTCCATTACCTGAATGGCCTGAACTTGCTGGTTTGAAAGAGGGCGAGGTTGTTGTTTGGCTCGCTTCAACCGAGGACTCGATTTGGGCGTTTTCTCTTGCTGGTGGCTGGGCGCGCCTTGACCCAGAAACTGGCACAATCACCTCACAAGGCATTCTCAAAGTCGAGGCGAAAGTAGAGAGGGCTTGGCATCATGATGGAGAATGGATGCTGTCACTCAGCAACGAGAGACTTGCGCGAGCGCGACCGGAAGAAGGCGCGCTTGAGGTGATGGCAGTTGGGGGACTGGTTCACTGGGCAGAATTCAGCGATGAATCATGGTGGTTCACCGGTTGGCGAGAAGATATTCATTGGAGTTCCAAGGGAATGTATCCGTCATCACGCGCTGACATCGGGATAGGAATTGTCACCCACCCTGAAAAGGGAATGATTGTGTTAACCAACACCGGTGAATGGACTAGTTTTGCGGCTGATGCCCCTTTTTCTCAGACTGATACCGATTGAGCAATCGTCAAAGTGCGCACGCGTGCATGCGTAGCACGGGGAAGACATGGGTGCTGGGTCGCGGTTGGTGGTCGGGTTCACTCGGCTGATGCCTCGTTTCATGGTTGGATGGGTAGCGCGACGATACGTAGCCGGAAAGGACATCGATTCCTGTGTGAGAGTGATGAAGGATCTGTCCTCGCAAGGTGCGTGTTTTACCGTCGACGTTCTTGGAGAGGAGATTCATCACATCGATGAAGCTAATTTCTTCCTTGAGGAGTATCTCAGGGTGATTGCAGCAATCGTAGAGAATGAACTGGATGCTAATATCAGCATCAAACCCACTGCTTTCGGGCTACTGATCGATGAGGAGATTGCATACTCAAACATCGAGAAATTGCTCCGCAGTGCTGCGGAACACGACATTTTCGTCCGACTGGATATGGAGGACCACCGAGTTACGCAGCAAACTATCGACATCGTATTCCACATGCATGAGGCGGGCCTGACCAATGTCGGAACGGTTCTACAGTCACGTTTGCTCCGCACCTCCGAAGACATTGACACTATTTGCAACAAGTTGGGAGGTGCGGCTGATTTCCGCATTTGCAAGGGGATTTACAAGGAGGATGCATCTATTTCCGCTACCGGATATCGAGAGATAGTTGACAGTACCAATCGCTGTATTGACCAGATGTTGGACAACGGCGCATACGTTGGTATCGCCACCCACGACCATCCGATAATTCACCACAGTCTTGCAAGCCTTGATTCTAAGGCTATGGGGCCGGGGCTTCCCGACCCAAGAGAAGGATGTGGCGAACCACGAACGGGCAAGGGCCCGGGCTATGAGTTCCAGATGCTCCTCGGAGTCCGAGGAGATGTTCGGCGTCGGCTTGCCAAGTCTGGACAC
>CAUZSM010000166.1:0-3283 GCA_963582685.1 Candidatus Thalassarchaeaceae archaeon
GATGATGAGCAGAAGCGCATGTGAGACGTAAACCAGATCTGATGCATCACCGAGTGTGACGATTCGCAGACCACCCAGGGCAGAGAACAGCCCGAATACTACAGCAATATGCATGAACATTTTGCGCTTCTCAGGCATCTTTGTTGCAAGTATACTGAACAGAAGGATGTGAGCACCCATGAAAGTGGGTATCAGTGCGGTGATGCTCCCCATTCCAGAATAGACGTACGCGAAAATGCCCCAAGCGGCTAGAATTCCGCCAGAGATGATTCCAATCTTTGGCACGCTCATGTTGAAGATGGTGTATTCTTCCATGGCTTGGTGCGCCCGACTTTACCAAATAGGGTTACCGAAGTGCTCGGTTCATTCCTCTGAATCATCGTGCAGGGATGTCTCTACTGCATCGAGGCGTGATTTGACGTCAGTCAGCCTTGCAAGCAGTTGCCATGTGAACCAGCCCAGTAGCCCGATAATCACCGCGTAAGCGGCTGCAAGATACACCAAGTCACTCGCCAATCTTTACACCTCTGTTGCGTTCATCAATCAACTGCTGTAGGTCTGCGAGGCGGCGCTCACACTTCTGCACCTCGGCGCTGGTGAGCGTTTGACCGACCATCAGAATGGTGAATCCAACAAATGAGATCAACCATGGAATCAGTATCTCAGTCGAGACTCCTGATGATGGGTCGTCGGTGCCGATGAGTGGTGCTGGATGTCTTTCCTGCCACCATCGAGTCGCCATGTAGGTTAGCGGTACCAATAGGAAGCCGAACAGCCCGACCGTGGAGAATACATTCCGGACAGCGGGAGTGTCAGGCTGCGAGCGGCGTCCAAGAACAAGGAATAGAGCGACGGCGGTAAGTACAGCGTATGTATTCAGACGAACATCGGTCCAATCCCAAGGCACCCCCCATTCCGCAGCCCCCCAAATCGGTCCGGAAGTGATGACACAGAGTCCGTAGAGCAAGCCGAGTTCAGCTGCAATGCCTGACAATTTCCATGCCCATTCTTTGTTCGCAGTATACCAAAACAATGAGCCGACGAATAGCATCCCGAATGCTAGGAAGGAAGTCCATGCTGCCGGCACATGCCAGAATAGAATTCGGTAAGTTTCCGGGGCGTTCCATGCATCGGGAGACATGGTTGGGGCATAGGTGAATCCGAGCACGAGACCGAGGCCAGCGATGGCGAATCCTCCGAGCATCAAGCCGACTCCGGTCGAGGCACGGTCAGGCATTGAAGTCGCCTCGCGCCCCACTCGGCCATGAATATGACTCATGGTTAATCTGATTCATTTCTCCATCAATACCGGTGTCAAGATGAAGATAATCAGGGGTATTCCTACCGCCACTGCAAGGGACGGTAGGGCTACAGCAATGGCAGTTTCAAGAATGAGCAGTGTTGAAGCAAGTTCAGTCATTATCAGGAATGGCCAAATCAGAATCAATGAGAGTAGTGGCACGAAAACAGCCGAATTTCTTGGCAGTCTGGCTGCGAGTGAATGTACCGAATTATTTGCCAACATCACGCTCAGCAGTCCAATACCGAGTGCTAGTGCAGCCAGTGTGTTTTCGCTCTCAAGCACGTCCGCCTCGCCCAGAGCAGCGATTCCGAGCAGCGGCGAGAGCACGATAAGAATCCATTCCACTGGCATACCATGAGGCACGCGAGCACCAGCGCCCACGGCCCGCCACCAATCTCCAGCGCGCGCTTCTGAGTGATAGCGCAGTTCAGCCGGCGGGGTCATTGCCGCAAGGAAGCCCGGCAACATCACCAATCCACCAAACCACATTCCTTCTGGAGTAACAGCACTATTGGATAGTCCGACGAGAACGAGAAGGGTCGCCAACAGCGGTAACCCGCGCGTGAGGTAAGGTAGCCGAGTTCGAACGCTAAGCCCCATCTCCCACGCCTTTTCGGCACCGTAGTCAGGCGAGGTACTGGCTAGCGGTTCGGGCAGTTTTGTTCCGGCTACAACTGTGGCCTCACCCGAGGTTTCGGTGATTTCATCTTCATCGAATTCAAGTCGACGATGTGCGCAGGCGGCAAGCCTCTCGTCGTGAGTGGCGATGACAAACGAGTGACCTCTTGCAGCCAAGGCGGCAAGGTCTGTAGTCAGGGTCTGGACTGAATCCTCGTCCAACCCCTCTGAGGGTTCATCGAGTAGGCATAGGCGTGACTCGCCGCTCGCATACGCAGGTAGTAGACCTTGGATGACTGCGATACGTCTTCGCATCCCTCCAGATAGGTGTCCGATGCGGTCCGAGGCACGGTGTTGCATATGCCAACGCTTCAGCAAGCCGAGTTCACCTTCGCTACCAGCCGCTCCGCTCACGCGCAGCGCCAGCGCCAGTCGTTCTGAGACAACCTCGTCACCACACAGCGCGTCCTGCTGTAGTGTCAATCCGAACGGTGCCTCTGCTCGCTGTACTGAACCGGATTCAAGCGGTAGTAAGCCAGCGGCCGCTTCAATGAGAGTCGATTTACCCGAACCATTCGGGCCGGTGAGCACCAGTATTTCACCGCCACTCACCTTCAAAGTAAGGTCGGAGATGACCCTGCGAGTACCGCGGACGACGGTAATCGCCTCAATGCTCAAAATTCTTTCATCCCCGCTGGCCATACAGCGTCGAGCGTAGGTTCCGCCTTGAGGGTTGAGCAGGAGACGTTGCCAAGCATCAGCGTCAGCAAGTAGGATTATTGTGTAATGACAACGAGGACGGAACGGTGGGAGACGTATGATTCAGGCATGTCCGGTGTGCTACTCGACTGACGTCAAGACTTCTTTTGACAACGTCGGCATCCCCGGATTGACTTCCTCGACAGAAGTTCAATTGACCTGTGGTGAGTGCGGATTCCAGTCGATTTCCTTCGCTGAATTTGCTAGCATGGAGGAGTTGGAGGAGGCTCGCGAATCTCCTGAATCCGCTGATGACCACACCAACCAGATGATTGAGAGTGTGATGACGCAATTAGCCATCGCAGAAGGCCAAGCGAGTGATGAGCTCCTCGATGCACTGCTCCACATTTGCGCCGATGTAGATACCCCTACCCCCAAGACTCCAGATGAGTTGGTGGCAGCCCTTTCATCCTCGACTGGATTGACTGAGGAGAAAGTATGGACAAGGCTGGCATATTGCAAGGTTGACGTGGCGGCCGATGTTGTGCTTCCAAGGGAGATAATCAAGGAAGACAAGAGTCTAATTTTGATGACTTTCGCCGTAGCAGTAGTGGTTGGCGGCTTCGGATTCCTCCCCTTCAGCGGTATCATGTTCGGGTTGGG
>CAUZSM010000167.1:0-3224 GCA_963582685.1 Candidatus Thalassarchaeaceae archaeon
AATTATCACCATCTACATCGTGAACATCCAGAAGTTCTGATGGGTCCATCAATTCGTCGGAATCAACATCTTCACCATCAAGAGGTGAATCAACGCTGCCGCTCATCATCACCCTATTACCGGACTCTACTATTTTGCCTTTGGTTGCCGAGTTCCCTGCACTCGTTACATCGAGATGTGATTGCTCTGAATGTGGAGTGGATTGATGTGTAATAGACAACACGCCAGTCCAATGACTAGAATGCAGACGCGTATGGGAGCTATCCTGATTCTTTTCTGCTGCTTGCTTCTCACAACCTCAAGTGGAATCGCAGAAAAAGATGGGATTTCTGATGTGCCAAATGGCTGCAACTGCCATAATGCAGTCCCACATGGCAGCGTCATTATCTCGTTGGAAGGACTACCGGACGCCTTCAACGCCAGTGAGACCTACATGATGAATATCTCAGTCAGCGGCGGTGCTGAGCAAATAGAGGAGCCGCTGAATACTGCCGGATTCAATGTCTGGGTCAGCAGAGGCACCCTCAGCATCGTCGATGGGGCTTCTGATGTGCAAATTGAAAATGGAGAAGCAACACATACCGAAGCAGGTAACGACCAACGAAATTGGACCGTATTGTGGACTGCTCCCCCCTCAGATGAGGTGACTACAGAATTCAGAATCACCGTGAATACAGTGAATGGAGATGATCAGCCAAGCACTGACGACCAGTGGAATCGCCTTTTCGGTGAGGTACCGGGAATAAATGTCGGAGGAGATCAGAATACTCCCGGCTTCACACTACCACTGATTATCGCAACTCTTGTGAGTGCGGCCATATTTCTCCCAATGCGTCAGAAGGATGGTGCAGAGGACAGGATTTGAACCTGTGAACCATTGAGGACTGGGACCTAAACCCAGCGCCTTTGACCAAGCTTGGCAACCTCTGCTCACACCACCCGCGGATGTGTACCAATGATGAATGTGGCGCTGAAAAGTGAAGGCGAGAATCGCGGTGCGGGACGCAACATGGAGGTAACGGTCAAATGTCCTAAGGCGAGTAAACCATCTGACCGGAGGTGCTTCATTGTCTAATATCGCGATACTTGGGTTGGGAAACTGGGGTTCTGCTCTTGCCTACTGTTGGAGCGAGGATGGTCACCGAATCATTGGTTGGACCATCGAGAGCGAGGTCTACGAATCAATGATGGAGACCGGAATCAATGAGAAGTATCTGCCCAATACTCCGATGGAAATTGAGGTGACGATGGACCTCTCTCATGCGATTGCAAAAAGCGAAGTCATCGTACTTGCGCTGCCTTCTGGTGTCATTCTATCAGTCGTCGATGAACTAATCCCACATCTTCTGCAATCACATGTCTTGGTGGACCTCGCCAAAGGGCTGGCTCCGGACGATGAAGGTGGATCAGGGATGATTTCTGAGGCGATTATTGCACGTCTGACTGCTGCTGGACTATCCAATCCAGTAGTCGTTCTAACCGGACCAACCATCGCGCCCGAAGTAGCAAGAGGTGTTGTTACGACCGCGATGGTGGCGGGCCATGACTGGTCGGTGGCAACTCGGATTTCTGATAGGCTCTCTACCGATTCTCTGATTCTGGTTCCTAGCGATGATGCGACCGGCTGCGAATTGTGGGGTGCTTACAAGAACACAGTCGCGCTTTCATGCGGAATGGTCGATGGTCTGCGTGACAGTATCGGCGGAGATAATCTGAAGGCGGCACTAGTCACGGTCGGATTTGCTGAAGGACAGCGACTGCTGACAATGATGGGTGCGAATCCTTCCACCGCCTTCGGTCCAGCAGGGCTCGGTGACCTGTATGTGACCAGTGCCTCGCCAAGAAGCAGAAATCGCACACTGGGAGAGAAACTTGGCTCTGGAATGACTCTTGAACAGGCCCTTGATGAAATGGTGATGGTCGCTGAGGGTGTGCGCGCTGCCCGAATGTTCAGAGAAAGGGCGCAACAGTTGGACTGCCCGGTTCCATTCCTAGATGCTCTCGGCGAGTTGCTCGATGGCCAGATTCCCCCCGATGAATGCGTGCGCCGCATGGTCGAGGGTATGCTTTGAACGTCAGGCTCAAGGTCTACAGCCTACTGCGAGGGTTGGTGAGAAGATGGCAATGGATGACCTGACCGATTTTGAACTGAGGTTGTTTGAATGGATTCGCCAGTCAGATTTTGAAGAAGTTGCTTGGTCATCCTCTCGCGCAGCCAAGGCGTTCAAGGTTCCCGAGAAAGATATTTACGAGGCGCTGGCTGCACTCTCAGCGAAGATTCCAGGCAATATATACATCCACTACGATGAGGGAGCAATTCGTATCTCTGCGGACTGATTATTCCTCTTCTTGAGTGTTGATTTTGCTCCCAACCTTCTGGATGAGAAGATACATGCCGCCAACGTAGGAACACCAAGCCAGCACTTCCAGCAGTGAGGGATTGCCATTCCAGCCAAATAACGCCTTGAAAATACCGCCGATGAAACCCTTCTCGTGAAGTATAGGATAATCTCCGGAAGCCAGATCTGTCGGGTCAACCACTGGATTGACATCCCATATCTCTTCGACGATTATCGGGGCCACTCCCGCCTCTTGCAACTCGTGCAGACCATGAGCGACTAAACCTGCAGCGAACAGTATCAGCAGCACATTGGTGACCTTGAACAGTTTGTCGATGTCCAAGTTCATGCCTCGAGAGAACAACGCGTACGCGAGGGCTGCGGCAACAGCGATGCCTGCGAAAACTCCGAAGACGGCGTTGTTGCTCTCTGTACCAGCACCGATGAAAACTACTGTTTCAGAACCTTCTCTCCACACTGAGAGGAAGGCGATGAGAAACAGCCCGATTCCTTGTTTCTGCTGATAAGCCTGGACGGCCCACTCCTCCAACTGACGAGCAGAGGGGTGGCGAATGAAATGGATGATGACAAGAGTCAGTAACAATGCCGCGAGCATCTCAAGTATGCCTTCGAACATTGCCTCATGTTCCTCAAATGACTCCAAACCACCCCATACCCAAGCAAATAGTACCGCGACCACAATGCTGGCTGCAATGCCGGCTGTTACTCCATACCAAACCCAGCGAGACATATCTCCTCGATTACTGCGTGATAACCAGGTAAGGAGGACTCCGATAATCAGGGCAGCCTCCACAGCCTCCCTGAAACCAATGATTGAACCGGCCCAAATGTCGGGCCAAAACGGAGCTGGCTGCATGGGCTGTG
>CAUZSM010000168.1:0-3211 GCA_963582685.1 Candidatus Thalassarchaeaceae archaeon
GGTCGCTGAGTCAGCAGTCGACCTTCTGCACATCAGCGACCAAGAACAAGCGCATCTTGTACCAGTCACGCCGGTTACAGACTCTGATGGCAAGCGCGTTCCAGTTTCAGTCACCGTTCACGACTTTTTCCACCTTTCACCACGAAAAGTCAGTACATCGGATGGCGAGGTCAGTGTGGGCCAGCAATCACCGGGAATGCTACGAAGTCGTGACATTTCTCATCTCAAAGAAGGTCTTTCGCGAGCCGATTTGCTTGTGTGTATCTCGCAAGCCACCGCCAAAGAGTGCCGCGAATTATTCCCCAATAGCAAGGTGGCGGTGGTGCCACATGGAATTGACCATGCGGGATATGACCGGATTAGCCACCCTCTGCCGCGCCCAGATGGCATGGACTCCAATCACCTCAATTTCCTATGTGTGGGAAGCGAAGAGCCGAGGAAACGGTTGCCGTTTCTGCTCAAGGCGCTGGGGCGACTTTCGCCACAGGTTCGCAATAATTCGGTGCTGCATAAGGTAGGTGCCGAGACCAATAGCAAGGCGCAGAAGCGATTGCGACTGCTCGCCGACCGACATGGAGTGAAATTGCGTTGGGCAGGTCGTTTGTCCGACATTGATCTGCTCGGCATGTACCAGCATTGTGATGCCTTGCTGTTCCCAAGTGTTGCTGAGGGATTCGGCTTACCGCCGCTGGAAGCGATGGCATCGGGCTGTCAGGTAAGAATCGCTGACGCTCCTGCTCACAACGAGGTCACTCCTGAGGAGTGGAGGTTGCCGATTGATGATGCAGATGCATGGGCAGCCGCGTTCACTGAGATTGCAAGCACAAAAAGCGACGGCGCACCGAACGAAGTCGCACTCGCCGCCGCTCGTCAGTTTGGTGAGCAGCGCTGGGCAAACAGTTTGGCAGAGGCGTGGGACTCGCTATTCTGAGTCACTCCTCCTCATCCCACGGGTCATCGTCCTCATCAGCGAGGCCAGATGACCGTGCAATCGCATCCTGCAATTGCCGATACTTCCGTTGCTTTCTCCGCTTCATCTCATCATCAACTACAGTCATTGGAACAGAGGTCAGCAGTACCGCGGCAATCAGCAGCCCGGGAATCAACGTAATCAGTGCAAGCCAAGGCAGCAGTGCGAATGCCGAGAGAGGTGCCTCAAGCAGTGGAGTGTTGGGACAGACAGCCCCGGAGTCGCCGAAAGAATCGCATCCAGCAAGCATGGATAAGCCGTCTCCGACATACCAGGCCGCCAGAGGTCCGATGGCTAACCCAAGTGCCATCAGACCCCCGAAGAGGTTTCGTTTTGTGCGTCCCATTCACTGTAGAGTTGGACTCGACCCCTTTCAATACGTGGTGGGACTGCTACGGGAAAAATCCCTATTTCCGGGCTATTGCACTTGATTGGCGCCCCTTTCCTACAGAACAGGTAGAAAAATCATCCGGCATCAGGAATTATCGCCGTTATCAGGCGGGTGTGGATTCGGTTCACCCTCACATCAGAAATTATCTTGAGTCCATTTTCCTTGAGTATCCGATGCAACTCGACATTCCTACCAAGACCTATTTTGTCGCGGATTGGCTCCCATGCGCGTCCTAATAATCCCAACTTGCTTTTGTGGTGGTTGACCACAACTAGAGTCCCTTTCGGTTTGGTCACTCGAATCATCTCTCGAATCACTTGACTAGGGTCTCCCACCACTGCGATGGCATGGGCGATGATTGAATGGTCGAAGACTGCATCTTCAAATTCTAGATGATGAGCATCCATTTCGAGCAGGATTACTTCAGCTTTCAACTCATCAGATTCGACTCGTTTACGTGCCTTCGCCAACATTTCAGATGAGGCATCGATGGCCGTGACAGTAACTCCTTCGCAATAGTGATGCAGCGATGCTCCTGTGCCGACGCCCACCTCAAGGACAGCATCTCCTGCCACCGCTCCCAGCGTCTCCACCATCTTCGAATGGCCTTCCTTGAACGAAGGTGCGAACACCTTGTTGTAGAACGGGGCGTACAATCGATACATCCGGTTGTGATTCGCCTTGCGAGGTTTACGTTTCGCGCTCGCCCCAGCCATGGGACTTGCTCCCTCGTGATGCTCTTGATAACTTCCGGTTTGCAGTCTAGCACGGAATTTAACTGGTGGAAGGCAGATGGATGCTCTGCGGCTTGGCGATTCCGAGGTCATTCGGGAAAGCGCGGGTGGGTGTAGGCAGCGTAACTGGAATCATCTCACGACCAATCAGCGCAACCCGACTCTCACGTCGGTCAGACAGCACCTTGCGACCGACTAGCGGAGCGAGCGCATTGGCGAAATCCATTATTTCGGGATGAGAAGGCATATTGTCAACGGTGTGGTTATTCCGTGAATGACCAACATGCACGTAGCCCTTCGCCTCGATGAAGTTCGGGTCAGCGATGTTGTCGAGTCTTGCATATTCCACGTGATGTCCAAGTGATTCTCCCTTAATCAGGGTGTGACGACAAACCGTGCGGGTGTCTAGGGAAGGGAGCAGTGCAAGTGTTTCCTCGAGTTTCTCCCACGCATTATCGTTGAATTTCGGCTTGCAGAGTTTGTTGAACAGTTGCTTGTTGGGGGCATCGACACTGACGTAGAGTTGCGTTGGCAGCGGGTCAAGGTTCTCAATCATCTTCGGCAGTGAGCCATTGGTTACCAGAAATGTCGAGACACCATGCTGATGACAAACGTCGAGGAATTCGCCGAGCCGTGAATACAACGTCGGCTCGCCGTTCAAACTGATTGCCACATGCTTCGGGTTTTGTGCATCCTGCCACTTCTCGAGGGTGACATCCTTGTGGCCCTTGAATCCGGTCAGCAGACGTCGATGCGCTCGTACTGACTCGTAGAATAGCATTTCAGGGTCATCATCGATCTTGTGGAGTGTCTCTGAGTGTGGCTCGCGCCAGCAATAGGTGCAGGCAAGATTGCAGGTATCGACGTTGGGCGCCATCTGCATGCAGCCGCTGCTCTGGATTCCGTAGAAGGTTCCCTTGTAGCAATGGCGGTCGTTCTTGAGGTCCTCCTTGGTCCAGTGGCAGACCTTGACGCCGCCGTGCTCGCCGACCAGATGGTAGGACTGTTTTGCCAATTTCACCGCTATCTTCGGTTCAATCTGAGTGATTGGCGAATCGTATGCCTGCATAGCGCGCACCTCCGACAGCACATCCCACAGCGGGGCAGTGTCAGATG
>CAUZSM010000169.1:0-3194 GCA_963582685.1 Candidatus Thalassarchaeaceae archaeon
ACCCGCGTGTTGCATTGGCTTCAAGGTCAGCGACAGCGATTGTCACATCGGCGCCTTGCTCCTGAAACCAGCGCACTTGGTCAATTACCATCTTGTGGCCAAGGTGCATCCTACCCGATGGCATCAGGCCGGTCATCACCCCAAATGGCTCCCCTCGAGACTGCGCCTGCAGGATGTTACCCAACTCCCGGTGTGCAAAGATGATTCCACGTCGGTGGAGCATGCTCGGATTCGGAATATCGGCGAGATTGACTGTGTCCAATCCGAACTGCTCGACGATTCGAGCATAATCGGTTGAAATGTCGCTGGACCACGGATTAATCTCGACCATCGGCTCGCCGAAATCGAGACGGCTTTCAAGGCGTCGGGTCATCTTCGGCCTTTGGCCGATGGTTTGACGTGCGAAGAAGTGTAGCGGGGCACATGGCATGCATCCTCGTTGCGGGTGCTGGACTTGTCGGTCGGTTCGTTGCGATTCAACTCGCTCTGCGTGGGCATGAAGTCACTGCTGTCGATGCAGATGGTGCTGCTCTTGCCGGGCTGGATGAACATGGTATCAACACCGTCGAGTCACGAATCGGGGGGGCTGATACAGAACTGCTGTCGAGCGCGGATGTGGTGGTGAATGCACTACCGGGCAACATCGGCGACGCAATCAGAGAAACTCTGCTCTCTATCGAAGGAATGCGCGTGGCTGACCTAGCCTTTGCAGCGCAGGACCCAGCGCGATTTGATGGCTTAGCGAAGCAGAATGGGGCCATCATGGTCCACGATGTCGGTATCGCCCCGGGCCTGTCGAACATGGTGGTGGCACAATACGCAGCGCGTTGCAAATTGAAATCAGTTGAGATTAGGGTTGGCGGCAATCCACAGCAGCCGGATGAAGACTGGTCCTACATGGCTCCATTCAGCCCGAGTGACGTGATTGCAGAATACACTCGCCCGGCGCGCATCCGGCGAGAAGGCAGAGAAGTGGTGCTTCCTGCTCTGGGTGAGTTGCACCCGATAGAAGTCGAAGGATACGGGCTGATGGAGGCATTCCTCACCGATGGTCTGCGCAGCCTGCTCGACAGCATCGATGCCGAAGAAATGGTAGAATACACCGTCAGATGGCCCGGTCACCTCGAGCGCTGGCAGAAATGGCTGCTCAATGATGAGGACGATGAGGAACTCATCTCGGCGTGGGCTTTTGATTCGAATCGCCCTGAGTTCACCTGGTTGCAGGTAAAGTGTGAGAGCGTTGAGGGCGAGATAGATAATTTTGAACTCCTCGATGAGGGTGGTGACGGTTGGTCCTCAATGGCTAGGACAACTGGATACGTCACGGTAGAGGTTGCTGACATGCTGGCTTCAGGAGGAGAACTCCTTGATACGCTGGGAGCGGGCGTTCATCCCTCTGAGGCACTGATTCTCCACCCGGGTGCGCTTGAGAGGTGCCTGTCAACGATGCGAGAAGCCGGAATGAGTATCACTCATTCTGATTCATGATCAGTTTGAGTCGTCTGACTGGTTTGGCGTTCGCGCTCCTTCCTCACAGTCCACCATGTAGCGGCAGGAGCGACTATCATCAGCACGAGGGCAATTGCAGGGAGCAGGTATGATGCGACAACATCTGCCTGTGGCTCGACCAACCAAGTGAATTTCAGTGAGGATTCCTGGAATGGAGATGACCACTCAAACAGGTCGTCGCAATGATAACCCGCAATGGCGATTGCCCAACTGTGATTGTTGAAGTTCTCAACCTTGGAATGCATCGCAACATCGTAGTCGAGGTCCGCATCCGCGATGATGCGGATTGACGTGCCTGCGCGATAGGTGATGAGCAGTGAATCTCCCTCGATGCGCCAACTCTCAGCGAGGTCGCCATCTTCTGGCACGGCCTTGGGTAAAGGCACGCTGTCGGCATCAACCGAAAGTACGGTTGCTGTGATTGTGCTGAAGTGGAAGGTCTGCGGAACGCACCACCAACCCTCATCATCCTCGGTTGATTCTACTAGCAACTCAAAGCCGTCATCGAACTCAGTGACTGCAGTAGAAGCAATGCAATCTCCGTTTCTATAGGAGAAGTATTCACCCCAGGTGGTGTACCATACACTCTGTTGCTCCAACCAATCCACCACATCGCCGTCCTTGCGCACATTCAGGTCCTCGATTCGCGCTTCCCAATACAGACTGACTAGGCCGCCTTCTGCTGCTGCATCCTCGATGAGGGCTGAATTTGCCACGTTCTTCTCAAGACTGCCCCCGTTGCGCTCCACCCATTCTGGACCTTGCCATTGATAGTTGCTTGAATCACCTAGAACTTTGAATCCGGCACCGCTGAGGTTTTCGCGAACATAGACTGGTAATTCTGCGTCTGGGACTCCATACGATAGAGGATTTGCGCCCCAGCGTGAAGCATTTGTTCGGTCCATCAGGTAATCTCTGCATTCCTCGACCTGTGCGCCGTCTTCACGCAAATCTTCGCCGGGAATACCGTGACAGCCAAACTCGTCACCCATCCGCAGACGTTCACCTGCAATCTCGTCTCTTGCCAGCCATCCATCTGCTCGCCACGCCTCGACTCCGGGCATGGAGATTGGAGTTGCGAGCAGAATGAGTACAATCATCGCAAGCAAGCGGCGGAGCATGGACTGTTGCGAGAGCATGTCATTGATGAGTTCGACGGGAGGACCATCGGCAATCATCAAGTGGGACGTCGCAGACGCAGAGTCGAGGAATATCGGTGTCTTCCATCTCGGCTGAGACTCTGGCAGGACTGCGGGAGGTCTGTATGATACAGGGAACTGACATCCCATTGCCGAAGGTGCCGACGTATTCCTTTCTGATGTCAATATTGCCAGTATTCCTGCGATTCATCACACGCGTGCGATATCGGGGTATTCACAGAATACCTCGCTCTGGGCCAGCGATCATCGCCGCTAACCATCTCTCACACGCCGACCCTTTCATCGTCATAGCAGGATGCAGGCGAAGGCTGCACTATCTGGCAAAGGACTCGCACTTCAAGCACTTCCACAGCGCATTCGTCATGAGGGCTACCGGACAAATCAGGACACATCGAGAATCTGGTGCGCGCGATGCAATAGCAAGAGGCTCTGACATCCTTGAGGGTGGCCGGGTCATGGGCATCTTCCCTGAGGGAACTCGCTCACGCAGGGAGGCGCCACCGTTTCTGCAACCGGGCAAGACCG
>CAUZSM010000170.1:0-3174 GCA_963582685.1 Candidatus Thalassarchaeaceae archaeon
AGAACCGCCTTCTCAACAAGCATCTTTGCAATGGCTGGGTTCTCCTCTAGATATTCACTTAATTTGTCATTGATGATTTTTTCAACGATACCTTGAACCTCTGAAGACACCAATCTATCCTTGGTTTGAGATGAGAATGAAGGGTCAGGGTGCTTGACGCTAATCACTGCGGCGATGCCTTCTCGGACATCATCTCCAGATAATTTGTCAACATTTTTCAGCAGGTTGCGACTTTTCGCGTATCTGTTAAGGGTGCCTGTAAGTGAACCGCGAAGCCCGGAGAGGTGGGTTCCACCGTCGCGATTCCTGATGATGTTGGTATAGCAGAGGATGGTTTCGTTATACGCATCGGACCACTGCATTGCCAACTCGACTTGCACCTCTCCGACATCTTCCACATCAAGTGTCCCATTGAGGTGAATCACTTCAGCATGCAGCGGGCTTCTGCGCTCATTCAATTGGCTGACGAATTCAGTTATCCCCCCTTCGTACTGATGAACTACAACCGTGGGTTCTTCGCCTCTTTCGTCGGTGACAGTGATTTTCAGTCCCGCATTGAGGAACGAGGTTTCACGCAGTCGCGTATTTATCACATCAATATCTAAGTCGGTGATAGTGGTGAAGATGGTAAAGTCGGGCTTGAAGCAGATGGTAGTACCAGTTTCTTCGCTTTTCCCTACAGCCGCAATCGGGTTTTGTGGTACACCCAAAGAGTAGTGTTGCTCCCATATCTTACCATCTCGGTGGATAGTCATCACTAGCCACTCAGAGACCGCATTGACTGCAGAAACGCCGACTCCGTGCAGGCCACCCGATACCTTGTAGGATGCGTTATCGAATTTCCCACCTGCGTGTAACTTGGTCATGATGACCTCAGCAGCGCTCACTTTGAATTCAGGGTGCTCGCCAACAGGGATACCGCGTCCGTGGTCGACAACTGTGACTGAGCCATTTTTGTGCAAGGTGACTTCAACCGACGAGTTGAATCCCGCCAGATGTTCGTCGACCGCATTGTCAACGACCTCCCATATGCAATGGTGCAGTGCTGAACCATCGTGCGGGTCGCCGAGAAACATCCCTGGTCGCTTGCGGACTGCCTCCAGACCTTCGAGCACTTGGATGCTCTCAGCCTCATATTCGTCAGCCATTTTCGACACCTTTTCCGTTCCTTCGCCTGAGGGTTATGTATATAACCCTCAGAAATATAGTATATTGTGGTCGTCCGAGGCTTTTGAATGATTCGATGAGGGGGCCTCCAAAAGGGCTGAAACTGCAGTGTTTTGCGCACACGGCAACTATGCCATAACGCTAGAAAAATCACCGATATTTGTCCTAAATGAGCAGAAAAAACGATTGAAAATGGCCTCAGCGCGACCCGTTCAGCGCCCACGCTTCTCGACATGGTTAAACAGGGGGTGTAGGTCGCCGCCACGATGACCCTCCCACTGGTCTGTGTTTCGCTTCGCGGAAATTCCGTTGAGGACATTGTCCGCGACGCCAATCGAGCGACTTCCGCAGACGCAGATCTTGTTGAGGTCAGATTTGACAATCTCTACATCACCCGCATCAAACAGAACCCAATCACCACCGTCAACAGCGATGGTGAGGATGTACTCATCAAGGAGCCAGATATCCTTGAGCAAAAATCTGTTGAGGACATCGACGTGGAGGCTACCATTGAAGCCCTCAAGAGTGGTATCCAAAAGGCGGTCATATTCACTTGCAGAAGCAAGGAGGAAGACGGGCATTACCCTGGTGATGAGGAGGGCCGCATCGCTATCCTGAGACAGGCTATTGAGAGCGGAGTATCATGGGTGGATTTGGAAGTCAACATGGACTCATCCTTGCGGGCAGAGTTGGTGAAAGTCTGCGGAGAAGAAACACAGATTATTGCCTCTATTCACTCTCGGGAGATTCCTTCTGCAGATGAGATAGTTGCCTTTGTTGAGGAGAATGCAGACGCGGGAGCCATCTTCAAAGGGTGTTGGAGAACCTCTAGTCACAGTTCATCTCTCAATATTCTTGAGGCATCCGAGACACTCTCTGAGAGTGATTTGCGTATTTCTCTGATGGGAGATGGGCCCGGCGGCGACTGGTCGCGAATTCATGCACCTCCGCTCAATCAAGCTCTGGTTTACACCACGCTTGACAGGGACCACGGCCTATTCAGTAAAGGTCGCATCAATATCAACGACCTGAAGGCTGCTTGGGTACTTCTGGATTACAATGAGTGAAGCAGCATCCGCTTCTTCACACCCCCGCAGCACAGCGATAAGGTAGCATTGCAATCAAGTTGGGGGCGGTAGACCCTGTTGGGGTTCTGCTGGTTGTTGTGCGGCCGGATTCTCTGGTGCTTGCTCAAGCGACACCATCAGGTCGGCAGTTTCAGATTGCCCTGTCAATCCGGCTTTCATGTAGCGGCTGTGTAGGATGAAAGGTGTAACCAACATTCCAATCAAGGTGCTACAGCACACTATCGAAACAGTCCAAGTGGGTAGTGCGAACCTTTCCTCGGCCATCACGGTAATTTCAGCGGTGAAATTTCGATTTGGCGCTGGAGTGTCATAGTCACGGATATTGTCGTAGCCATCAATCATCAGGTACATCCAGCGAGGGGAATCATCGCCGAACCACCCGCCTTCTTTCTCCTCGTGGTCAAGACTTACAGCAAATGTGAATTCATCTTGGCCCTCGTATGCGTGAACATCGCGGAATGGGTGCCAAAGGATTGCTCCCTGCCAATAAACCGGCATGGAAGCGAGCCATTCACGGGCTCCAGTATCATCATTGCGGGAATGGTAATCATTGCGATATGAGGTGTAATCCAATTGCTGTAATAGGTAAACATCTGCAAGCGGAGGATTTGCGTGCGGACTGTTCGCCTCAGGATGCAAGGTGATGCAAAAGGTGTACCGATAGCTGGTCGTCATGTTGATTTGTAGTCCGATAGCCGAGTCATTCACCAAATTCAGTGAGGTGTGGAAAGATTTTGTCAGAAATTGCAGGTTGTCATCCTCAGTCCATCTGTCATCCCACTCAGGTTCCCCGAAGATTCCGAAGCCGCTGCTATCAGTGAGGTTGTTCGCGATGACCGAACGACCCCAATCCGGGTTACTCGGGCCGTTGAGTTTGCAGCCTGTGGCCGCCTTCGCTTCAGGAATCACATCGATACCA
>CAUZSM010000171.1:0-3082 GCA_963582685.1 Candidatus Thalassarchaeaceae archaeon
AATCGAGGCCAATGACCTCTAAGGAAATTGAATAGCCAGTGACCAAAACGAGTGCCTCTCCTTCAGTGCTGGTAACTATCAGTGAAACTGGGACACCGGCGAAAACCTCGACGTTTATCTCGGATACACGCCCTGCAGCACTAACACGAATCTTGTGCAAACCTGTGACATCCGGCTCGAATACCGTTCCATCTGGATAGACTGCCACAGCATCTTCAGATGGGCCGATTACGCTGTAATTCCATGCATCGACTTCAACAGGATTGCCTCCACTGTCGAATCCTTGTGGCTCGATGAGATACACCACACCGATACTCATCTCGGAAGCGTGCCCCTCCAACGAAATGGTTGCAAGTCGTCCCGGCTCCACCGTGATATCCCGGCTGGAGTTTACCACCGACCCTTCCAGTGTGAGGTGCTCTGCGAGTACCACATAATCCCCGGCAAGACCACCATCGAAGTAGGTGCAGATGCCAGAGGAATTAGTCAAACTCGCGCCTGTCGGCTCGCCTACAATTGACCAATTGGCATCGACAGACCAAGAATTACCGCGCTGGTCCACCATGCCTACACACATTTCCAAATCATCATCAGCACTTACTGCCGATGCCGTATCAGAAATCGAGAGAGACACCGCTTCTCCATGGCTGACATTGATGGTTACGGAGGACTGCCAGCCATCGTGATCCACTGAGATGATGGATGCACCAACTAGACCCGGGGTCCATACTGCAGGTTGTGCATCGACGGGTACCATTAGCGATGAGCCAGCGGGTTTGGTCCAATGAGACTCCGGGATGTAGGGAATTTGGCTATTACCAAACAAATCGCTCAGCAGCGGAGTAATCTGAACTGTATCATCGGCAGTTGCGTTCTCCACAGATGATGTCAATTCAAAAGAAACAGGAGCCCCGAGCATGACGTTGATGTCAATGATGTCAGAAAATTCACCTACACACACTGTGATGTTCTGTTCCCCCATGCTCCACGGAGCCCACCGCACCCATCCATTACCCATATCCTGCAAAGAACCGTTCGATTGGGTCCATGAGACTCCGACGTTCAACTCGGTGTTCGATGAATCATAAACGGTCACATTAAGATTCAATATCTGGTCAGCGGGAATCGAAATCGGGCCACTCGGCGAAATTTCCACTCGGTCGACCTGCGCCCCTCCCGGTGGACTCGCCGAGCAAGAGCGCGCTTCAGTATACCAGCCATCCTCGAAATTAACCGAGGTCACCATTGGCGGAGCGAGCAGTAACAACGCAGTGAACAGAATAAGTAGGAAACGTCGCATATTATCACTCCACTTTAGTCCAAGAACCATCTTCTTCAATATTCCAATATGAGGCAGTGCCTTCGCTGTCTTGATACCAGCCAGTCTGCCCTTGAACTGTTCCAGACATCGCCTGCAAAACACCCTTGCTCAACGGTGAGGAAGCGGGTTCCTCGGCATGAGCCGGGGGTGGAGCAACATCGGCTATCTGCGCTGGTGCGGTATCGGCAGGCTGCGGCTGCATTTGGGGCTGAACGGTTGGCTGCGTTGCAATTTGTGCTGGTGCAGATGGCGGCGTCATCGGAGTGGATTGTTGGCCATGTTCGGGCGGAGGTGGTTGGCTTGAAGCCATCACAGCGACCTCCGCACGCTCCCTCTCACGCTGCCGCTGCATTGACAAGCGACGTCTAGCGCGACGGCTCATCGGTTGGTTTGAGGTGGAGAAGCCATCGAAGTCTGCATCCGCAAATGATTTCTCTACAATGCCTGAATGGTCGTGGAGAGTCACATATTCTTCCTCCCAATGCTCCTGAGGGGAGGTGTTTCGCCTAACGATTAGCAAAAGCAACACGATGAACAACACAGCGATTCCAAAGCCGCCAAGCAACACACGACCCCAAACGGTCTGTGTCAATTTGCTGAATCCAGTAGGATCCACTTCAACGAAAGTCTCAGCGTAATGGCCATCATATTCAATCACGACAATCTGCGACTGGCCCGGATTGTCCATCAACAGCCACCAGTGGTCTCCTTCGTCATGTTGGACTCGGCCGACATCGGTGGTGAACTCGACCTTGTCGCGCTGCATCATCAGAGGATTGCCGCCATAGTCCAGCAACCGTACGGTCATGGCGATACGGTCACCCTGTAGGCCACGCCCTTCGACAGTGGATACCTGCAACGACCATGGATCTCCTGTGATGACCTGAACAGTGAATTCACCCCATGCAGTGCCGTTGCCTGCCTCAAGGGTCCAGATTCCCTCAGATAAGCCAATTATCACATAGGTGGCTGTCCAAGCGGTTTCCTTGATTTCAGGAGCACCGTCCGGTGCACTCCAAGTAATCGGCCATGGCATCCTATTTCCATCAATATCTTCTGCGAAAGTTTGCAACTCTAACGAATCGCCGCTGCGCAATGTGCCAGTGTGACCCCCCTCTGCTTCGATGGCAATGCGATAAGGAGCTCCTTGTGTGACATGGATGTTAATTCGTGCTGAGCGACCTGCTGCGTCGGCCTCGATAATATGGTCGCCAGCGACAGATGGATTCCATATTCCTTCTGTTCGCCTAAGGTCGTAGGTCTTGTCCTCACCATCAATTGTCCAGTTGAGCAAGACCCCCTCAATGGGATTCCCATCAGAGTCCTCCAGAAGTGGTGCGAAGTCGAATGCATCATCGGCGCTGATTTCGAGTGCCTGCCCTGCAATGGTAATCCTCGCTAGGCGGCCAGGAACAACCTCGAAAGTTGCGGTGGTAGAGAAATCGCCATCAGGTCCTGAATGGTCCGCTTTGATAGTCCAGTTTCCGGCAACTCCCGCATCAAAGTAGGCTCCATCTTCATCGATAAGCAATGACTCAAACACCTCAGAATCCAATGCGGACCAAGTGGCTGAAACCGGCCAACTATTGCCGCGAATATCCACTGCATTGAGTTGTAGTGGAATAATCTCATCTGCACTTACGGTAGTGCTCCCGACCTCTATGGACACTCGATCAATCACACCATGAGTGACATTGATGTCTATTGAGTCGCTAATCCCCTCAGTCTGTACTGAGATGGTCCAAGTCCCAGTGAGCCTTG
>CAUZSM010000172.1:0-3069 GCA_963582685.1 Candidatus Thalassarchaeaceae archaeon
CATAGTGAGGCAAGCGCCACCACCGGTCGATGAATGGCTGACCAAATGCTCCACTTTGCGCTCTGAGACCAGACTGCTGGTGTGGCCACCGCCGATGATGACGAAAGCATCGCTCTCACAACACTGATTGAGAATCTCAATGGTGCCGAAGGCGAAATCTGGGTTTTCGAAGTAACCTGCCGGACCGTTCCACACTACGCATCCAGCATCCATGATTGCCGATTGCATCTGCATCAATGTTCCCAGCCCAATGTCGAGAAGTGGGCCGTCAATCGGCAATTCTCCCACATCCACGTCGACTCGGGAACCATCGATCTCAGCCGCTACGTCTATTGGTAGCAGCAAACGCTCGGAATGGTGCTCGATGAGAGCATTCGCCATCATCCAAGTGTCTTCGAAGTCGTCTCCGAGTTCATTGCGGAGGAAATCCTTGTTTGAGGGGCCGATATCGATTCCCGATGCCCAAAGCATCAGATTGCCAACAGCACCAACAGGCACGATGTGGTCAGCGAGGTCAAGACTGGCCAGATGGGTAGCAATCTCCAGAGAATCGTCACACTTCACACCGCCGAGCACCACAGTATACGGTTTCGGTGGGTTCTCGACCGCCTTCTTCAGAGCGAGCACCTCAGTGGCCATCAACTCGCCAGCGATGCAAGGGAGAACTGAGCCAAATCCGCAAAGGCTCGGACTCTTGCGGTGAGCGGCGGCAAATGCATCTGTCACGTAAACGTCCACGAGCGGGGCGAGATTACGGACAATCTCGCTGTCACTCAACTCCTCTGGACCGGCTTTTTTCATGCCCATTTCATCGGGGTGTCTCCTCACATTATCAAAGAATAACATGTCTCCCTGCTGCATGTTGCGAATGGCATTCTGCGCCACCTCTCCACAGACGTCTGGAATGTAGGTAATCTCACGACCGAGCAGCCTTGACAAACGGTCAGCATGTCGTTCCATTGTGGTGAAGTCAACCCGGTTCGGCCTACTCTGATGAGCGAGGATAATCACCTGTGCATCGGCGAGCCGGCGCAGAGTTGGTAATGCCGCCCTGAATCTCGTATCATCGAGAAACTCTTTGGTCACAGGGTCCAATGGCGAATTGACATCGAGACGAAGCAACACGCGGCGACCGGTGAGCCGCGCGTCGTCTAGGGTCAGAATGGACCCCATCGAGTCTCCGACTTGAGGGGCGGTTATTGGCCTGTCGGCTTACTTTACAGATGTAGGCGGCCACATTGTGCTGCTGTCTGAACGCGCGTGTTGAGGTGGGCAAAGGGGGAAGGTCTCATTACGAGATGCTGAGCGCTGAGCGCTCATGACTGGGCAGGAACCTGACGATTTCTCTGCTGCAGATTCGATGAGTGATGGTGACGTCGAAGCAATCCCAAGTGGCGGCTCAACCAACGGTTCAACCAATGATTCCTCCGAACAACGCACATACATCCGCGATGCCACCCAGACTCGGGCTTTCGGAGCGAGCAGGCGCACCTGCCACGACTCGACAATCTTCCACGGCTCAAGGCTCTACGATGGCCTGCCAACAGAAAGTGACGTGGGCGAAAGACAACCATTCCCGAAAGAATTGCTGGACACCTTCATTCAAGGCGATGCGCGGGCGATGGATGCGATTCCAGATAACTCGGTGGATTTGGTGGTGACAAGCCCGCCGTACAACGCAAACAAATTGTATGATGACGACATGAATCTTGCTGAGTATCTTGGCCTGATAAACGATGTACTAAGCGAATGTTACCGTGTGCTTGCACCGGGCGGAAGAATATGCATTAACGTGGCTAATCTAGGTCGAAAACCGTACATTCCTATGGCATCTTATGTGAACACACTAGTCTTCGAGATGGGGTTCCTCCCACGGGGTGAAGTCATCTGGAACAAGTCGGCGACTGCCGGTATCTCCTGCGCTTGGGGCTCGTTCAATTCCGCGTCCAATCCGCACTTGCGTGACGTGCATGAGTACATCCTCATCGCGAGCAAAGGTCAGTATCGCAAACCTCGCGAAAAGGCAGAGAGAGTCGAGCGGAGCGATACCATGGAAAAACAGGATTTCATGGAGTGGACCAAGTCGATCTGGTCGTTCCCCACAGCGAGTGCGAATCGGGTTGGTCATCCCGCACCATTCCCGGTGGAATTGCCGCGCCGGTGCATCGAGTTGTATTCATTCACCGGCGACATCGTTCTCGACCCGTTCATGGGTAGTGGAACCACAGCACTTGCAGCGAAGAAAAATGGCCGTCAGTACATCGGTTACGACATCAATCCTGAGTACGTTGAGATGGCAAATGAGCGGTTATCAAACGATGCTTGAGCGGCCGCAAAGTCCACCATATCAACCGGAGTGCGAGTCACATGCAGTGGGACACAGGACCTCTGGCTGGTCCGGATGGGGATGACTGGCGGGTGCCGGTCAGCGAGTTGCAGACGCGACAGAATTCCTTCCGTGCCGCTCTGCGTTCGGCTGGATTGGCTGGTGCATGGGTGAACGACCCTGTCGACATGTACTGGCTCGCTGGCAATCGTCAGAATGGAGGATTGTGGGTTCCAGCCGAGGATGCTGGCGGTGAGGTGACGCAATTCGTGCGGGCTTCGCTGGAAAGAGCGAGGTTTGAGGCGGGCGGCGAGGATGCACCTCACCAGTTGGTTGCTCATCCATCAATGAAGGCTCTTGCAGGGGATTTGCGTGCGCTTGGAGCTAGTGGTGCGCCGGCCTTGCAATTAGGCAGAATGCCGGCGAGTGATGCCACATTTGTCGCCTCGATGCTCGCTGAGTTGGGCGGAGGCGGTGAAGACTGCACAAGCCTGCTGTGGGATTTGCGTGAAGTCAAATCGGATTGGGAAATTGAACGGATGCGTGAATCCGGAGAGGTTCAGCGCTGGATGTTCGAGGCCATCGATACGATGGGCTGCGAGGGCGTTTCAGAACTGGAGTTGGCAGCAGCGGCTGACGAGGTTAGCCGAGCTGCCGGATTCGCCGGTCACATTCGGATGCGAAAGTGGCCGATGGATTGTGAGCGCGTGGTGATTGCCAGCGGTCGAGCAGGAGCGGTTCCG
>CAUZSM010000173.1:0-3004 GCA_963582685.1 Candidatus Thalassarchaeaceae archaeon
ACAGTGACGGCGATGGCTGGTCTGACCCGCGAGCCCCTTCAAGTGAGGACCCCGATGGCTGGCAATACATTCGACATCAGTGTGTGAACAACGGCACATTTTGTGCTGACATGTGGCCATGGGCACCTGATGACGCATCTTCAGAGAACTCCTGTGGACTCCGCTGCAACGAGCAGTGGGCTGACTCTGATGGTGATGGATGGGGAGACAATAGCACGCCCGGTGCGTGGCGTCGTGATGCGTTCCCATTCGACCCAACTCAGTGGAATGATACCGACGAGGATGGGTATGGCGACAATATTGACGGGAATAATGCCGATGAATGCATAGTTCGCTGGGGCAATTCCTCAATTGACAAACTTGGCTGTCCTGACACCGATGGTGACGGTCATTCCAACGATTACACCTACGATACCAATTCTACTACCGGATTGCGGGAGAATGAGCAGGGGGATGCTCACCCGCTGGACCCGGACCAATGGCGAGACCGCGATGGAGATGGATTCGGGGAGAATCCTGTTGGCGATTGGGATCGCTGCATTTCGGTATTTGGCTATCTAAATGGCGCACCCGGACCAGGTTGCCCATTGCCTGAGGGTGATGCTGACAACGATGGCGTCGGTGATAGTACAGACCAATGCCCGGACACTCCAGCCTTCGAAACTGTTGACTTATTTGGGTGCGCGGAGAGCCAGAAGGACGACGATTCTGATGGATACAACAACTTGGTCGACCTTTGTCCTGACACTGCTCCCGGCGCTACTGTCGATGAGAATGGCTGTTCCGATGAGCAACTGAATCAAGATTCTGATGAGGACGGCGTCGCCAACGTGTTTGACATCTGTCCGAACACCGACTCAGCCAACGAGACTGTCGATGAGAATGGCTGCGCTGCAAGTCAACTCGACTCTGATAATGACGGCGTCTCCGACGCCGATGACTTATGCCCTGGAACTACTGAAGGGGCAGCAGTAGATGTGTACGGATGCGTTGATGCGACAGCAGACTCAGATAACGACGGTTGGACAGACGATGTCGATGCTTTCCCACTTGAGCCGACACAGCATTTGGATGCAGATGACGATGGATATGGTGATAACCAGACCATAGGGGCTGCAAATTCCGACGACTGCCTCGGTGTCAGTGGCTCCAGCAACATGGACCGCAAGGGCTGCCTCGACACTGATGGAGATGGTTGGTCGGACCCAGAGGGTGAATGGCCTGCCTGCGTGAATGGCGCTGGATTGGCCGACTGGCGTGTCAATGACCCAACGCAGTGGTGCGATAGGGACGGAGATGGTTTCGGCGACAATCCGGGTGGAACCAATGGCGATGACTGCCCTAACACCCCTGGTGTTCTAGATGGTGAGGACGGCGATGGTTGTCCAGTACCATATGTTCCGCCTCCGGAAGACCTCGACGATGATGAAGACGGCGTCAGGAACGGTATTGACTTGTGTCCTAATACTCACTGGACCCAGTTGGATACGTTGGACATCACCGGCTGTTCCGAATCTCAGCGTTCCGAGCAGGAGGGAGGAAGCAGTGGTGGTTCTATGCCGCCACTATGGGTCGTTGGCGCAGGCATTGGTCTGCTCGTCCTGCTTGGTATCATCGCCATGGTTGTGATGCGAATTCGTGCTGGAAGCATTGACTGGGAGGAGGACGACGAGGACGACCTATACGAAGACGATTATTACGACCCACTTGCAGCGGCCTTGACTCCACTCGGTCCTGATACGACAGAGACGGAAACTGCATCAAAGCGTGGTGTCCCGGGTGCGCGGTCGGGAGGTGCACCAACTCGCGGAACTGGAACTGAGCCCAGTGGGGCATCTTCCTTCGGAATAGCAAGGGATTCGACTCCATCGAGAGATTTGCAAAGCGGCCCATCTACACCTTCACGCCGTCCAGCAGCGAGAAAATCAGCACCAGAGGTGGAGAAGCCGCAGCGCAGGACTCGTCGGACTGTGAAGGCAGAACCGGATGAGGACGAGATGCCGAAGCGTAAGGTGAGGCGTACTACCAAGGCCGAGCCAGAAGATAGACCCGTGCGTCGCACCCGTCGCACTCGTAAGGTCGAATCAGTGGACGAGGAGAGGCCGGTTCGCCGCACCCGTCGCACTCGCAATCTTGAATCATCGGATGAGCAGGCTCCAACACGTCAAACTCGTCGTACTGGCAAGGTGCGTCGTAGTAAGGTGGGGGATGCTTGGTCCACAGTCTTCTCTGATGACCAGCGCGAGGGTTTCGATGCAGCAGTGAAGGATGCAAAAGAGCGTCTAATTGTCGGTGATTCAGACAGAACCGTGCTCGGCCGATTGCAGGCAGAAGGCTGGGATGTCAAACAATCCAAACATATCCTTGGTCACGCCAAAGAGTGAACTAGCGTGGCATTCAGCGTCGGTAGCCTCTTGAGAGGCTAGTGGCCCGGATTAATCGAGAAGGACCTCGTTTTTGGTGTCGGAATGTCTGATGAACAGGTCACTGGGGCTTCAATGCCTGAGGGAATAGAGGTCGACAAGCACTCGGCATACTTTGGAATCACTGATTCCAGTGATTTGATTGAGCGTTTGGCACAAACCGACCGATTGAACGGACTCGGCGAATTTCTAACCCTGAGCAGTGATTTGCTGCTCAAGCAGCCGAATCTCGACCTAGACACAACAGCCGCTAGACTACAAGTGGAGGCTGGTGAAATGTATTGGCTACTATCCGGACCCTTCCAACTGCTATCGTGGACTGACCCAATTCGCTATTATCTTGGCATGGAGGACTCTGAGGGCAACCCAGGTGGTCCAGACCCGGGTCTATCAGGCAACGAAATTAGCTCACTGGATTCCTTCAACGACCCATTCCGCCTGCTGAGGATGTTGGCAATTGGTCACGTGGTGGGCGGTTTGCAGGAACTCGACCAGTACATCGCCAATTTTGAGGCGTGGATGCGGGATGTCAGTGCAAATAGAATCAGATTCATCGCCCTGCAAAAGCAGTTGGACCAGAC
>CAUZSM010000174.1:0-2992 GCA_963582685.1 Candidatus Thalassarchaeaceae archaeon
AAGGAGTGGCGATGCTTGCAAGCACTGTCAAGGAGATTCGCAAAAGCCTGAATCCCCGTCTTGGAGTTGACGCGGTGATGCTGACCATGCACGCGCCGACCCTGCTCAATTCACAGGTCGCAGCCGAGCTCAAGGAAACCTTCCCTGATTTCGTGATAGAGCCACCAATTCGCCGCAACATCCGCTTGGCTGAAGCACCAAGTGAAGGTGTGCCGATACACATTCACGCCCCTGAATCAAATGGAGGTAGGGATTATCGGGTATTGGCCGAGAATCTTGCCGAGGTTTGGGGCCTCGCTATGGATTGAGGTGCTGCTGATGGCGAAGAAGAAGCGTGGACTAGGGCGAGGCCTCGATGACATGCTGGCCCAGCACGATACCGACTTACCCTTCCTTGAGGCATTTGGAACAGCCGCTGAAGCAGCTGAACAAGGGTTGCCTCCGAGTACAGGGCGTGACCCGCCTGATGAATTGCTCTCTGCAATAATCCGCTTGCTGCGAGCCGAAGGCAAGACTATCACAACCGACGACGGTGCGGTCGTTGAAGGCTGTCTTGCTGCCAGCATTACTGAAGATGGAGTTGTGTTGGAAATTCAGACCGGAGGTGACCTTTGTCTGCCTTTGATACCCAGTGACCTCGGAGAGCCGGGTTTTGATGCTGGAACACTCGCTGAGGACCGTTGCACAGCACAGGTCACCATCGTGCAGTGGGGAGTCCCGGCTCGACGTTTGCTGTTGCGACTGTGCGAGCATTGGTCCTGAAACTCATTCGCGCCAAATCAGAATGTCCTTAATCGCCTTACGCGTAATATCTGGGACTGTTGCATCATCCGCCGGATAGCCGACCGGCATCAGCAGCATCGCATGCTCATGGTCAGGCCGCTCAAGCAGGTCGCGCAGAAAACCCATGGGAGAGGGAGTGTGAGTCAATGTGGTCAAACCCATGTTGTGGATGGCGGCGACGAACATCCCTGCCGCGATGCCACAGGATTCCTGTGAGTAGTAGGTTGGTGACATTTCGCCACTTGGCCGCGCTCTTTGTGAGTGTCTGAACAGGACGACAAGCCACGGTGCTTCTGTGATATGCTGCTTGACGAAGTCAGTCCCTAGAGGTGCCAGCACCTCCTCCCAGGCTTCCGGCATTCGCTCCTCGTAGAATCGCCTTTCCTCGACCTCGGCCGCTTGGCGGATGGACTCCTTCAGTTCAGGGTTGGAGATGGCGACAAAGGTCCACGGTTGCAGGTGAGCGCCCGAGGGTGCAGTTCCACCGGTTGCGACCGCCGTCTCGATGAGTTCACGCGGAACCTGTCGCGTTGAGAAATGCCGCGTAGTCCGCCGTTTATCCATCAGCGTGAGGAAATCATCTGCCCGCTCTTGCATCTCATCTGGCGGCAATTCATGGAAGACCAAGGGAACGAATCCCAGTTTCTCTCCGCCCATGTCCTCGCGAGGCCAACATCACCAATCAACGGTTCTGCTCGTCGCCCCCGCAGTGAGAGCAGGCCAGCGAGCCCATCGGGTCCCATGCAGGCAGCACGACCGGTTCGGTGTCAAGGGCTGCTAGCATCTCATCGGAGAGGAAGGATTTGTGAGCAGCGATCTCAAACATCCAATCATCAAACCATGAGTCATTCATGGTGTAGTAGCCCTTCTGGCCGCTCTCCTTGTCGCCCCAAGAGTTCTCTACTCTCCATCTGCGCACACCCTTGTCGGTGACATCAACACCGGTGAACAACATTGCATGTGTCATCAGTGAGTGGTGGTAGTCGAGTCGTTGCGCTTTGTCGAGTCCAAACTCGATGCCATACATCTCCTCAAATTCATACAGGCGTCCATCCCATAGACCCAACTTGCGGTGCATGTGCTTGCCAACGTCACAACCCATCCAGACCGGCTCGCCATCCTCGAGGATTCGTCGTGTGATATCCTTCATCTGGTTCATCTCGATGTTGAGGTACATCACCGGAGGCCCACCAGTGACATTCTGCAGGAAATCGACAGTGTATGTCTGCATTTTCGGGTTACGCGGGTCATGCACTAGGCAGACGTATTCGTTGTAGTCGATGGTGACGAACTCGTCGCGGAACTGCGCCGGAGTCATCGTTCCACGCGTATGGAAACCTCCATCTTTGTCTCGCCACTGCCAGTCAAATTTCTCAGGTGGAGTGCCAAGATGAATGCAGAGTAGGCGCCAGACATCTTCCATCCGTTTTACTTTGTGTTCGCGGGCATCCTTGGCCGAGCTGCCTGCATCCATCAGTGTGCGCAACTCACTGGCGATGGCGCGCACCAGCAACCGCAGGTTTGCATTCATCCAGCGAGTGGAGGAGGAGGATTGAGATTCGGGATATGCCGACTTGGGAACAAGCCCATACTTGTTGATGACGTTGATTGCCATATTCCACTGACCTCCGTCTTCGCTAGGATGGTCGAGGATGAAGCCGATGGTTCGGTCGTCAATCGGCCGGTCAGCGGTTTCGATTATCGCCTCAAGATTCTGATTGGCCCGCTCAAACTTGTCCCAGAAGTGCAAATGTGCTTGACTGAATTCAAAATCCTTGATGTTCATCTTCTTCATCGTACTCGGCCGCATCAGATTGAGTACCGCGAATAGCCAACAGCGACCAGAGGCCTTCTGATTGGTCACCTTCCAGTCGTCGAGTTTGGTTGAGAAGGAGAAGTCGGTGTTGGCCACAACATCTCGTGAGAGAGCCACATTTTGCACAGTGGTGGCAGTAACCGCATTCTGCACCACCTTGGCACCGGCATCTGCGGCGAATGCCTTTCTCAATTCCTTGATGCGTTTTTTCGTGACTTTTTCTGACAAGACGGCTCACCTCTGGTGAGCCTATCGTCGTGGCCGACACTCATAAGAGATTCCCGCTCATTCATTGCGAGTGTTTCTCACGACAGCAGCGAATGACAGCAACACTAGAGTGGTGAGCAGGGCGGGTGTTGGCAGCAAGCCTCCATCACCATTCAGACAGTTTTC
>CAUZSM010000175.1:0-2961 GCA_963582685.1 Candidatus Thalassarchaeaceae archaeon
AGGCAGAATCCGAGGATAAGGCGGCATGCCAGCATACCTTGCATGAGGTGCTGACTAACGTTTGCCGACTGATGGCCCCCGTGGCACCCTACATGGCTGACGTGATTCACCGCAACCTTACCGGAACTTCGGTTCACTTGGTTGACTGGCCAGTTGGTGCTGATGATGCGCCGGTGACTGCTGACACGCTGCCCCCGCACGATACTGCTCTTGAGCAGACCATGGTATTGGTCAGAGCTCTGGCGGAGTCTGGTAGGAGAGTTCGCGTTGCGGCGGACCGCCGCCAGCGATTGCCTTGCCAGGAGGGTTGGATTGTAGGTGGCTCCGACCTGTCTGAATTCCATGAATTGCTTGCAGAGGAGTTGAACGTCGAGGCCATCTCCACTGAAGACGACCTCGACCGCTTCCAGCAGATTGAACTTGCACCTAACCGAAAGGCGCTCGGCCGAAAGTGCCGTGCCGACCTGCCCGTTGTGCTTGCAGCCTTGCAAACGGCCGACCCAGAGCCAACGTGGGAAGACATCACACTCGGCCGCTGCGTGATTTCCGGTTACAATATTGACACGGATGATGTGGAAATCCGTCGTGTCGAACGCGAGGGTTTCGCTGCAACCACCATCTCACTCGAAGGCGACGACGAAGACTCACAGGTGTCACTGGTTCTCGACATGACGACCACGCCTGCACTGCTCTCGAAGGGTTTGGCCCGTGAAATCATTCGCCGTGTCCAGCAGAAGCGCAAGGACCTAGATTTGGATGTCAATGCGTCCATCTCGCTGACAGTTTGGCTGGGCGATGGTAATCCCGACCTCAATGACGGTGATTGGGCGCATGTTCAGGCTGAGACTCGAGCAGACTCCGCTGTGATGATGAACGGCGAAGGTCCCGAGGACTCCGAATCCTTCTTTGTCGATGATGCCCCGATCCACTTCGGCATCGAATGAGCATCAACTGTCATCTGGTAATTGCGGACCATAGGTCTCGGGGAGCATGAGTTCAACTCCGAATAACGGGTCTGGGTCAGTCGAGTCGTGATAGGCGATGAACGCCCCACCATCCGGCAAGATTCCCATGCTTGCGAAGTCAAATCGGATGTCATTGCCAGCCCCACTCGTCGAGTCGAGGTCGCCCTGCCCGAGATAGGTCATCTGGTCAGGCTCCAGTGATTCAGAATACCCGCGCACGTGCCAAGCAACGTCAATATCTGGTCCATCAGCGCTCTGATACCTCACATTGAGCACGAATAGGTCATGCACACCATTGGCATGGAACTCCCATTCCTCTATGCTGTCGGCAATTCCATTGAGGTCGTAGGTCTGATTGGTCCAGTTGTCTCCACCATCCCAAGACAACATATGTGTCAGCACGTTGCCCTCACGCAGAATGCAGTGCAACGCCGTGCTGGAGTCGAATGAACAGTATTCAGAAGGCAGGGAATTACCATTCAGAGTAGTCGCCTCCCACCAGTTCAGACTGGTATCCAAAAATGCATCACCACCACCAACGAAGTAGTTGGGGAAGTACAGACCGCCAGAAGGAACCGGGAACGAGCGCATCTCCTTGTGTGGCTTGGTGAAATCCCATTCCACAGTCAGGTTGTCGAAGGCGAGGTCAATCGGCTCGATGTCAAGATTTGCATCGCGGTCGGGGAACTCGAAGTTGTTGTAGTTCAATCCGTCCACCGAGATTTGTCCTCCTCGGTTTGCCACTTGGTGCCAGAAGTTGCTGATGACTAGACTTGCCCAATCGCCTGAGCCGTAGATACTGTTGATTGGTCCAACCACCTCAACCTGCCAAGACCTATCGTAGAATGGCTCAGGAGTTCGATTGTAGCACCAACTCCACTCTTCGTCATCGGCGTCATAGAAGAATGCGTAGTATTGGTCCGCCCCGCTGGTGCTCGGATAGGGGAACCAGCCCATTGCAATCAGGTCACCATTGGTGGCCTGCACGATGCTTCCTTCGCCAAGTCCCTCTTGTCCGGGGACGGTTGGCTTAGGTAGGTGGCAGCCAATCTGTGAGAATATTGTCGGCTGCCATTCTTGCCACGTATGTCCTCTATCCTCACTCCAAGTCGGGTATTCTCCGCCGAAGTTGAGAATCCAGCCTTCCTTGGTTGCGGCAAGATAGTGTTCGCAGCAATTGCCGCCCTGCTCGTTGCCGAACACTGCCCAAGAGGCGTTGCCAAACAGTTCGCGATTTATCCAAGATTCGGATGATGCATCCCATTGGCCACGGGAGAGGTTGAGGTCGATTGGGTCGCCGACGTCGAATGGTCGAGCATCTGAATGGCCTATCGGGTCGTCGATGTAGGTCATGCCAGTATCCCACGGCAGCCTAGGAGTGTTTTGTTTTTCATCGCCGCCGAAGCAGCCTGCCATCAGTTGGCTGAGTACGATGAATGCGACGAGAGCGACCTGCATAGCCCGGCCGGATATGGCGAATTGACTTGCAGCGATGCTCGTCATCACGAGCCGCTGAGCACCTGCATATTTCTCACTGCCGAATACGTGATGACCCTTTAGGGGCCATCACGCTCAATTAGATTGCTGAATCCGCTCAGGGTCGGTATTATCGTGGTGCGGCGAAAGCGCCGGTTGATGCGAAGCCGCCTCTCCCCCCTCGCGATATGCGTTCTGTTGCTATTGTCCACTGCTCCACTTACGGTGGGAGCCGGGGATGAAGCCCGCAACGCAGAATGGACATGGCCACCAACTCATGTGGTGATTTCCGAAGTGCTGGTCAGCGCCAGCAGTGAGGACTACAACGGCACTGATTGGAATGGCGACGGCGACATAGGTTCTTTTTCAGACCAGTACATCGAGATATGGAACCCGACAAGCGCATCGGTTGACGTTTCCAATTGGCGTATCGACGATGTTGCAGGCGGTGGCTCTGCACCATGCATGGTTGGATGGAATAGCACACTGGGGCCAGACCAGCGCATGGTTTTCTTCCGTG
>CAUZSM010000176.1:0-2959 GCA_963582685.1 Candidatus Thalassarchaeaceae archaeon
TTCATCTAAATCACTGCCATCGGGGGCATTTCTTACTCCCCGCAGTAGTCCAGAACCAATCAGCAGCACCCCCGCTACTAGCAAGCCAATCCAACCGAGCATTACTAGAATCGTCAGGACATCAGACCACCCGAAGACTAGTGCTAGCAATTCGACCAGATAGGTAGAGCCATTCCAAGTGGCGTGGCCCGTCATTGCGAGTAACCACCCAGTCACTGCATTAGTAGGCAGTGGCAGTCCGAAAGATTCCTTCTTTGGTGCCGTTGTATGTGTCATCGGAGTGTGTTGTGGGCTCCAAATCTGTGCCATAGAGGAGGCAATCTGTTCTCCTTCCAACTCGTCCTGAGTCGTAGCGATTTTCTGCCCAGTTGTGGGGTCGACTAGAATCCAATCCACTGCATTTTCCTTGGGGGCGTCGACCTTTCTTCCAAGCGCAGCCGCACTCATCAGCGCTTGCTTGCGATTGCGGTATGCCATCCAGCCGAAGCCAACGCCGGTCAGCGAGGTCCAGAAGGCGTGGCCGGGGATTGACCCTATTCCGCGAATTAGTATGGTGAAGGCGAAGCTAATTGGGTCTCCACCAGCAGGGCTGAATCCTGCACTCATCACGTATGATAGATTCTCAATGATAGCGAATCCAAGTCCGACCGTGAATCCGATTTGGAAACCGTGTCTTGGCGAGCGCATCTGACTGAAGAAAAGCAGCACTGCAAGACCCTTCATAGTCTCCTCACCGACCGGGGCTGATATGGTCAAACTCAGGAACATCTGCGCCGATTCTGACAGCCCGTTTGGCAGTAGTGCTGGAAACAGCCACGAGTTGATGAGCATCGCAGGAAGTGCAGAGAAAATCCCGGCAATCAACCATGCTTCAGCATGTCTCCTGCGGGTAGGCAAGCCAAGTCTCCAAGTGGAATGTGACCACCAGCCCATCACAGGGATGCTGAATCCAATCAGCATCGTGGGCAGAATGATGACTAGGGCGAGAATGAACACGCCGACACCGCCAAACGCCGCCACGATTCCTGTTACGAGTGCTACTACTACAGCTACGACAAAAATACCCCATGATACGATGGTCTGTGGTGTCTCAAGAATCGAATCATCGTGGATGAGATGCCTCTCAAATCTTGTTTTCATCCTAGTCGCCAATGAGCCACCACTCGTCAGCGGGTGTAGGTGCATCCCTCCTTCATCTGGAACCGCGCGCTCGACCAGCACTGTTCGAGGCCTGCGCATCGCTACAATTCCCAATAGGAAACACAGGGCGAAACCGAGGCACAGAGTGGAAACAATACCATCTCCATAGAACATGTAAATCAGCCCACTAGCCATGCTTTCGATGAAGAACCAGCACAGCACGACGAGCCCGAGAACCCTACCGTACATTCGCCATGGCCGAGGGTTGCGAGCGAGTTGCAATCCACGTGGAGGTGGAGTGAGAGGAGGTGGCCTTGCAGGAGTCCACATCATTCCAGCAGGAGCAGGCGTGTGCGACATAGGTTGCACCGCGTGTGGTACAGTTTGCACTGAGTATGAGTGGTATGATGCACCATGCATCGGATGTGCCCCAGCCATCTGTTGGTTAGGGGGCGCCGGCTGCATGGCTCCATCTGAGAGCCCGTGCTCCTTCAATGGATTCCCGCCATGCCTAGAATGTCCCGCTCAGTTCGCCCATCAGTCCTCACTACAAACAGCAGTCGGCATCCGGTCATCATCACTGCGGGAAACTTGCGAGGCGATGCTACCTCAAGAGTCCTCTCATCACTGACCGAGCAGAGCACCGCATATCGTGCAGTAAATCTCACCGCGGGTTTCGTCGCGTTTCATTGCGTATTTCCGACACTCAGGACAAGGAGGGAGACCGACACCTGAGTTTTTTTCACGAAATCTTGGCCGACGCTTCAATCGCTCGATAAAACGAGGCCAACCGCGCTTTGGTTTGCGTACCTTTGGCATGATGTCGGCCCGACCTGCTCACTTGCCGATGTGCTATCAATCCGACGCTCGACTTTCATCGTCCTACCGATGAATGGTCACCTCACCTATGGTGGTGGCCCTCATATTGAAGATAGGAAGCATTCGAGGACGTGTCGATAGGTGCTGAGATGGAGTACACGATGATTGGGGCTTACGCCGGAATGCTGCTGGTGCTGATCGCCTTCGGTCTTGAGACAAGAGGTATGTTGTCCAGTCGTTCTCTCGGCTACCTATTTGCTATGGCTTCAGGTCAGATAATGCTCGGTATCCGCGCCTATGATACCGGCGAGTGGCCGTTTGCCGTTCTTTCAGCAATCTGGTCCGCGATAGCGATTCTTGCTGTGGCGAGGCCCAAAGCCGAGGTAGGACCTTCAGAACCTGAAGGCTGATTTGGAGTGGACGTGCCGGGATTTGAACCCGGGGCCTCTTCGTTGCGAACGAAGCGATCTTCCAGCTGATCTACACGCCCTGATGCAGATTGGCGACCGAAGGTTGCACTTTACGATTTACGGCACATCACTCATGCCCTGCTGCCCATGCATCCTCGACTGAGAGTGCCCTGTTCTTCAGCGGAATAATCTTGCGATAGACATCTGATGGCGCTCGCACCTCACCTTCGACTGTCAGCAAGCGTGCGAGCGAAATTCCAAAGTGCTCCTCGTTTTCAATGAGCAGCGGTTTGATTACCTCCCAATCCTCCTCGGTAAGTGGAGTGAAATCGCCACCGTTCAATTGGCTGTTGCTCAGGCGACTATGTGGGTCACGCACGTAGATTGCACCACCACTTGACAAGCTGAACAGATTTCCTCCCGGATAAGGTGTCTCCAATTCCTCTACATCTCCGTCACCGGTAAACTTGATTCCATTGATGAGTACGAATCCACCACCCTTGAGGGGGTCTCCCGCCATGAATGATTCAGCCAGGTAGTCCAGAGCGGTGCCGTTGACAACCAGTTTCGGACTTCCAACGCTGTTGATC
>CAUZSM010000177.1:0-2913 GCA_963582685.1 Candidatus Thalassarchaeaceae archaeon
CGAGGCAAGCATCACCGATGCAATTGCCGCTGGCGCAGATTCGACTACCATCGCCCGCGCCTCCCTGCTTGGCTATCTCGCGATGAACGGGCAGGAACCCGATTACCCTGAAACATGGGCGAGAGATTGGGCGGTGTATTCTGCAGTCGCCACAATGTTTGCTGCTGCAGGAGGTGGTGTTGACCTTGAGACACTTGATTCTGCAGTCCTCTCGGCAAGGCTGGAGGCAGTCTCAGGTGCGACCATCTCCGACGACAAAATCGACAACTTGCTATTTGGCTACGAGGACGGCGACCCTGTCGGCCTACTGGTCGGTGAGGAGTTGTCATGGGGAGTGGTGAATTTCCTGTTGGGCGCTTTGGACAATCCATTCCAAGTCGCACTCGACTATGGAATTGGCCTCTCTGACCTTCAGGACCTCGGCGACTGGGCTGGCGATTGGTTCCTTGCCACCACCGAATTCCCTCTGGTGTTGAGCGGGGGCTCAGGTACCATCAATTCGGACGATTGGCTACTGCAATCTTTTGGCTCGAATGACCCAATAACTGGTGACTATATTTACGCCAGTTTGAACATTGGTGGATTGTGGAATATCATGTATGGCCAACCACCTGTGGATTTGACTCAACAGCAGTCAGAGAACATCCTGTATGGGCCACACGGCTTGACTGGAGACTTCGCTTTGCAATTCCTGTACGGTGAGTTCGCTGGAATCTCCACTCCGATGGATGAGAATATGACTGCAGTCATGGGAGGTACCGTGCATGTTTGGGACGACGATTTCGTCGCTTCGTTATATGACATTGATGTGAACTCCGCGCGTGCGTTGCGTTGGTTCGTGCGTGAACTGGTGTTCAACCAGACAATTGGTGACATGCTCAGCAGTTTGTTCGGAGCGACTCCATATCTGACCCAGCCGGTCAACAACTGGCTTTTCGGCTGGCGCGACGAACTTGTTGCTCAACTTTCAGGTGACGCAGATGACCCTGACCTCGGTTGGGTCAGCCTTGAGTCGAATAAGACATATTATGGCTCGAATGACGTTTCAACTGATTCAGAGTCCATCATCACCATTTACACTGGAGAAACTAATCTGGCTAAGACCGGCCATCGAATTGCCGAGGACGGAAGCCAATACTTGCCATGGCGCGGCCTCGATGACCAAGAGGAGACATACGGCCTGCTTGAGCCAGTGATACAGGCTGGCACCGTCGGTGGGCGCCTAGACCCCAATGAAGGGGGGCTGGTCAATCTTGGTGGCTACGCGGTCGCACATACGGAATACATGGGTGATAGCGAGGTCAATGGAATCCCAACCAAGTCTCACAGCATCAGTCTTGACCCGGCCGAGAACCCTATTCAAGCGAAACTCATCGGCTCAGACTCTCTGCTCGATGTATTCCCGGGAGCACTTCCGATTTACTTCGGAGGACAGGCTGACCTCAAGGTCGAGCCGACAACCGGCATGGCAATGTCTGGGGTGACTGGATTCTACTTCTATCTCGATACGCGTGGCGTCGGTGCAGTCAATCCTTCAAGCGAGGATTTGGTCCCAGTATTCTTGATTGAATCGAGTGCAGAGATAGACCCTGATGATGCTGAGACATTCAAGGATAAGGTTCTGCACAATTCAGAGCCAATGACCTATTGGACTAATTTCGATACGGATGCTGGTTCATTCTACATCGACCAGATAACCTTGGTGATCTACCTCATCGCGGCGATTCTTCTAGGATTTGGCGCATTGAAACTATCCAAAAGCGAAGCCGAAGAAGAAATCGCTTTTTCTGCTGAGGAAGAGTGACAGTATCACGGTTCCCAGCCGGGGAAATGCTGCCGAGTATACGTCAGCGCTGCTTCAGGCTCATGACCTTGTGTCTGGCACTGTTGGTAGTATTCACTAGCGCGCTGTTTTTCTTCTTCAGAGAGTTCAGATGGTGGCTGCTCCTTCTTCTCTGGTGGTTCAGACTGAGAACGCTTGCGGAGCAACATGATGACTGCTACCGCTCCACCAATTAGGAATACAGCTAGGATGAAGAGAATCAGTCCAAAGGAATCGCTCACACCTTGATTTGACTTGTAGCCTACATGGCATCCATTCATCAGAATCTCCTTGCCCAGCGGAGTGTCAGCACAGCGGTCGGTATTGTCACCGACTCCGTCTCCATCTGAATCATCCCATTCGCGCGGGTTATCGGGCAGGGCGTCACGATTATCTCCGAATCCGTCACCGTCGCGGTCACTCCATTCGCTAGGGTCCTCAGGGAAGCGGTCCCATGGGTCGGAATGCCCGTCGCCATCGGTATCCATCCATGCTAGCGGCAAGTCAGGGAATGCATCAGCCTCACCGACCGGGTGTGCTGGATGGTCTTCATCCGGGTCTGACCTGCCGTCGCCGTCAGTGTCTAGGCATCCTTGCCGGTCAGCGCTTGAATTACCCCATACCTCTGGGCAGTCATCCTCGCCATCTTCCCAGCCATCACCGTCATCATCGTCATCCTCATCGCGGTCGTGGCAGCCATCTCCGTCAATATCGGTGCTGGCATTACTGGTCCAGCCGGTCTTTCCACCCGGACAGTTGTCGATATCGTCGTCAACACCTTCGCCATCGTCATCATCATCCTCTGAGGAATCCTTGCAGCCATCCCCATCCATATCGACCATTGGTAGGCTGTACCAGTCCAACTCCCCAGCAGGACAGTTGTCCTCGACATCTTTGACTCCATCATTATCGTCATCATCATCCTCGGTTTCGTCGCGGCAACCGTCGTCATCACGGTCGGTTTCATTCCAGTTCAAGTCGCCTTGAGGGCACAAGTCGATGACATCGTACTCGCCATCATTATCGTCATCTGGGTCCTCATAGATGTCCTCACATCCATCTCCGTCCCGGTCGACCTTGCCTTGCTCCCT
>CAUZSM010000178.1:0-2912 GCA_963582685.1 Candidatus Thalassarchaeaceae archaeon
CTGATTGAAGTAGTACGACTCAGAGGGTACCCTCTGCTCAGGCTGTGAACCTCAAGCCATTATCGTGAATCTAATCCACGATGCCGTGACCAATCAGAAGGAGAACGATGGCTACGATTGACATCGTTCGCTGTAGATGGAGTAAACGTGCACCTTTGCGCACTTCCTTGGGTGGCCAACGCCATTGCATCATTGAACCGCTGAAAACTAGTATCCAAAGAGCAACCATCGCAGCCCATAAGGTCCAATGCCATTCAAGTGCAATTCCATGAATCGTACCGACAATGGCAGTAGCAAATCCAATCCAATTGTGGACCTTCATGTATCGACGATTGAATACTCCCAATTTCCGTTTGAACTCTCTTGGCTCGGTATCAAATATTTCTGGACCCTTTTTCCTCAGCCACCTGAACGTCGGCTTCCAGAGTACAATCAAGAGAGAAGCAATCAGGAGATAGAGAGCAACATTTCCGAGGTCCTTGCCGTCCAAACCAAGGATTTGTTCGTCATCGTTATCGTCATCGTCATCGTCTTCGTCATCGTCTTCCTCCGCAAGAGCGGCGGGGGTAATCAGCAGAAGCAGAACTGCTAGAATCAAGAACCAGCGAATACAACCCATGAGCCTCCCGGCTGACGCACCTCCATTATTTGTATCGGCTGAAATGTCACCGCTATGTGCCAAATTAAAGGACGTAGAGCGGCCTATGGCACTCAATCGCTCGTTGGATGCCACGAGTTCCGAGGAATCGAAGAGCCATTTCGGTGGTGAAATCACCTCGACAAAGAGTCTGGAACAGTCGCTTTGAGCGAGCGCTGATTCGCAACGGCTTGCGCATATTGGATTCGAGAATATCATCGTAAGACGAGAGTGGAGTGGCATCGTTTCGGTTGGCGATTATGGCATCAGCGGCGTACTTGCCAGAAACAATCGCCTGCCCGATTCCACCGCCATTACTCGGCATCACAAGGCCGGCGGCATCACCTACCGCCAACACGTTATCCGAGACAGCTGACCTGCAAGGTCCTGCCAGAGGAATCCAGCCTCCGCCATAGGACAAAGTCCGCAACTCTAGGCCCTCAGTAAATTTGTCAAGAGTCTGACGCAGTGGCTCCTCGATGCGAGAGGTCACCATGCCGATTCCGATATTGGCTACATCGTCGCCCTTCGGGATAATCCAGGCATATCCACCCGGCGCCACACTACCCAGAAACACGTCGAAAGAGTCCGGCACTGCACCGGCTACCTGCGCATAGATGGTGGGGAGTTGGCCACCCGGCCGGTCTCCTTTGCCTCGCAGCCTTGCAACATGGGCAAGCGCACCGGTCGCATCGATAACATGGTCAGCGGTGAATCTTCCTTGGTCAGTGACATAGACATCTCGTGCTGATTTCGATTGATGCTGAATATTTCGCAACTCCACAGAGGTGCGGATTTCAGCACCACGACTGATGGCCTCATCAGCGAGATAGCCGTCGAATTGAACTCGGTGCGCACTGAAGCAATCAAGGTCGAAAGCATATGGTCGCATCTTCGGGCTGAACACCCGCATCCAGTCGAGATTCTTCGCAATCACCCGGTCAGGAAAATCAAACCAATCCTCCAACCATTCCTCGCCTTGCAGTTTTGGATAGGTGGGGAGCATCTCTGACCAGAACGGCACACATTCCCCACACTGGGTTGGATTTCCTACAATTTCTCTGCGCTCGATGACAAGTGTATCAACGCCTGCCTCAGCCAAGGATGCAGCAGCGGTTGACCCGGCAGGACCTGCGCCGACAACTAGCACTTCTCGGTGCTCCACATCGCTACGCAGGCTCTCAGTCATGCCTCTCCATCACCTGCTCTGCGATGTGGGTGAGGACATCACGGACCTCACCCTGTGGAAATCTCTCAAGACATTCAAGCGCCCGCGCGAGGTGATTGTGAACCAATAATCTACAATATTCAAAGGAATCAGCTTGTTCAAGCAATTCTGTCAACTCATCCCAGCGCTCGTCATGGAAATTCTCCAAGACCTCGGCTAGACTACGGCGACCATCACCATGCAATAGGGTGAGTGCATGGATGATTGGAAGAGTCATCTTGCCCTCGTGAACATCGGTCCCTCTCGGTTTGCCCATGCGCTCATCGCCGGTCAGATCCAACAGGTCATCCACCAATTGGAAAGCCAAGCCGATTTCCTCTCCGAAGGTTCGCAGTGCCTCAGCCTCATCCTCAGATGCACCGGCTATCAGCGCAGCACATTGGCATGAAGAAGCGAAGGGACCAGCGGTTTTTCCGCGGGTAATCTGGTAGTAATCCTCTGGGGTGGTGGAGAGGTCGCCGACGTGGTCGAGTTGCTTGAGTTCTCCAGCAGCAATTGCTGAGCAGGTCGCTGCCATCAGTCTGACGATTCTCTCGTTGTATTTTCCACCGAGTCCAAATCCGAGCACGAAAAGGAAATCGCCACCGATAATCGCCCTGTCAAGTCCATGCTTCTCATGAAGGGTTTGGACGCCACGACGGAGTTTTGCTCCGTCGTATACGTCGTCGTGAACAAGAGTGGCGGTGTGTATCAGTTCGGTGGCTAGGGCGAAATCCATCACTTCACTGGTATCTTGGCCTCCGGCCAACTCGTAGGCGAGCAAGGTGAGGACAGGGCGGATACGCTTGCCGCCCGCTAGCAGTATCTCTTTTGCAAGCGTCATTGCAGGCGCAGCAGTGCCAGACATTGACTGCTCGACGAGGTCTGCGAGCGCTGACTCAACGGCAAGCCTGCGCTCGCTCAGAATCGAGTCAATATTCGCGGAAATCTGCACGGGAACCGACCCCTTCGATGATGGGTGGATATATCAACGAGTGGACGCCGGCCGCAAGCGGGCACCATAGGTGTCTGCCCTCGGGCGGGATGGAAATGACAGAGCCAGCTAAA
>CAUZSM010000179.1:0-2889 GCA_963582685.1 Candidatus Thalassarchaeaceae archaeon
CAGCGGCCCAGAACCCTCGGCTCCGGCGGTAATCTCGTCAGAGAGGTTGAATCCACGAACCTCCATGTTGTCGTAATTTCCGACGGTGATTTCTAATTCGTTGAGGTTGAGGAACTGCACGGAACTTTCTCGCATCTCGTCGAGTAACTCGAACAGCCTTTGCTCCTTGTCGGGTTCACACGGCAGTTCAACTCCAACCTGCATGCCTGAATCCACGCACGCCTGAATGGTCTCGCGGTACTTGTCGAACTTGAGGTCGAGCAGGTGAAATCGGATTTCATCAAGTCCACCTTCAGCAAGTTCAGCAGCGTGCTTCACTGGGAATGGGATGCTGGTGTACAGGTGGATATGGTGGTTTTTCCCAAAGGTGGACTTCAATTGCTTACACGCTTCTATAGAGCGTTCACGCGCCATCATCGGGTCGCCGCCTGTGATGCCTGTTCCAGTGGCTTTCATCGCTGAGCCTTCCTCGATGACCGCCGCCCAGTCATCGACCTCGCAGCGGCGTTCATTTGCATACATCCAGTCAACTTCACGTCGGGTCTCGCTCAATGGACAATAGTCGCACATCCAGTGGCAATGTCCTGTGACGAATAGCACCAATTTGCTGCCGAGTTGGCATTGAATGCAACCCTCGGCCTCATCCTCTGTTGGAGGCTCAACCGGTTCGGGTAGGGAAGGCAATCTGATTTGTAAACTCAAACTTGCACCACCTCTTTTCCGATGGCCTGCTCAAGCAGCCAAGCGTGGAATCGAATGTCTCCAGACAGTTCAGGATGGAAGGTCAACGCCAGACGCCCTCCTTGCCTGACCCCGACAGCCTCACCCTTCAGTGATGCGGCGACCTCGGCTTTCTTGCCGACGGATGTGAAGCGCGGAGCGCGGATGAACACACCGTGGAATCCTTCTCCGAGCAATGGGCAATCGAGGTGTGCCTCGAATGAATCGGCTTGACTGCCGAAGGCGTTTCGGTCCACCTGTGCATCGATGAGCGGCTCTCCTCCATCCTGCGGCTCGGCCATCAGGATCGCTCCGGCACAGGTGGCAAGCACCGGTCTTGCTTCGTCTTGGCGAATCCAGGAGAATAATGCGGGTAGCAACTTGCTGATTTCCGCATTGCCGGTAAGACGCATGGTTGTTGACTCCCCACCGGGTATGACCATCGCGCATGGTTGCGCTTGTTCAATGTCGCTCGCTTTGCGCAATTCGTGAATTTCTATGGCAATTCCCAACTCATCTGCAGCATCGCTCAGCGCAGCTATGTGGACATGGCGAGCGCCTTGCAGCATGACGAGTCCGATGGACAGCACGATGCGCCGACCGGCCTCTGCGTCATCAATCAAACCCTCACAATGAATGCAAAGCACTCAAAGACTTGAGGCGACGCCACCGGGTCGTGACACGAGCAGGTCGCATCCACAACTTCGGCGCCGGACCAGCAGTACTGCCTGAGTCGGTCATCGCTGATGTTCAGGCAGCACTACCGAACCTCGCTGACTCCGGTTTCGGACTATGCGAAATCAGCCACCGAAGCCCCACCTTCCAATCGGTTGTCGACAGCGCAATGGCACGAATAGGCCGCATTCTTTCAATTCCGGATGACTACACTGTCCTGCTGCTGCAAGGCGGCGCATCTCTACAGTTCTACATGACAGCCCTGAACCTGTTGAGGCCGGGAGAAGCGGCTGATTACCTAGTCAGCGGAGGCTGGTCACAGAAGGCACTCAAGGAAGCCAAGCAAGTTGGAGATGCTGTGGCTGTCTGGGATGATTCGGAAAATGGATTCAAGTCAATTCCACGCGACGGCGACTACGCAATCCGCGACGACGCGATTTACGTCCACTATACCTCAAACAACACGCTGTATGGTACGCAATTCCACCACCTGCCCGATTGCGGGGGCAAGCCGCGGGTGTTGGATGCATCATCAGATATCGCCGGAGTCCCACTCGATGTCTCATCTCACGATGTGATTTACGCGGGCGCACAGAAGAATTTGGGGCCATCTGGCGTAACCCTCGTCATCTTGTCTCCTTGGGCAATGTCTCGGGTTGGCGACGATTTGCCAACCATGCTTGACTATGGGGTCCACGCCAGCAAAGGCTCGCTATTCAACACCCCCAACACCTTCGGAATCTTTGTTTTGGATTGTGTGTTCAAGTGGCTTGAGGAAAACGGTGGCCTTGAAGGCTCAATCGCTCGCAACCGAGCTAAGGCTGCTCTGTTGTATGATGAGTTGGACAGCAGCGAGTTCTGGGTGCCTCATGCAAATGCCGATTCGCGCTCGCTGATGAACATCACATGGCGACTGGCTGATGAGGAACTTGAGGCTGTTTTCCTTGACGAGGCGACTGCTGCAGGCTTTGGCGGACTCAAGGGTCATCGCTCGGTCGGCGGTATTCGAGCAAGTCTGTACAATGGCTGCCCGATATCTTCAGTCGAGGCGCTGGTCGGATTCATGCGCGACTTTGAGGCGCAGCATTGACGAAATTGACAGATGCATGAATTAGTAGCCCGCCAGTCGTCCTGAGCAGCGAGTGGGTGGAGATGCCGGAACTTGATGAGGCCAGCGAGGAGTCTGACTCGCAAGACGAGGAGTTGTCCAATGCCATCACCTCAGGTGTAGGCGTATTATTGTCGATAATTGGCTTGTATTTCCTTGTGACAAGAAGCCTTGCTACCGATGATAATTGGAAGATAGCCACTTGCATCATTTATGGTCTCAGTCTACTGGTTGCATACATTTGCTCGACGCTCTATCACGGACTGACAAACGTTCGCGGGAAAACCGCGATGCGACGAATTGACCAAATCGGTATTTACATCCTGATTGCTGGGTCTTACACCCCATTTGTCTTGGTAATCATAGGTGGGAACTGGGGTTGGTTC
>CAUZSM010000180.1:0-2868 GCA_963582685.1 Candidatus Thalassarchaeaceae archaeon
ATGCGTTCCGTAAGCGAGGTCGAATCTACATCTGAGGTGCTTGAATGAGTGATGGACAGAACTACTCCGCATTTAGCAGCCGGGCGCTGCTCGATGTGGTCGGCGACCTCAACGATGAGGTACTGGAAGCGAGTCGCATGAAGGACTTCATTGCTGTTCTCGGAGGCAGATTCCTCAACTGGAGCCAACGCAAGTCGCTATTCCCGCTGCATCTCGGCATCAAGTGTTGTGCGTTGGAGATGGCAGCGGCTGGTGCAAGCCGCTTCGATGCTGAGCGTTTTGGCGTCGTATTCCGTTCTAGCCCACGCCAGTGCGATGTGTTGCTGGTCAACGGTCCAATATCAAAGAAATTCGCTGACCCAATAGTTCGACTGTGGGAGCAGATGCCGGAGCCGAAGTGGTGTATCGCCATGGGCGAGTGTGCTATTTCCGGTGGGCCATACTTCCAATCCTACAACATCCTCGAGGGTGTTGACACGGTCATTCCGGTTGATGTGTACATCCCGGGCTGCCCTCCGCGGCCCGAGGCACTGATTGATGGATTTGGCAAACTGCGCGAGAAAATTATTCGAATCGGCGCGGTTCCGAGTGGAGATTCAGAGAGTCGCGGTGCTCCGATCATCGTCGCTGACGATTGAGGTGTTACTATGGGAATGGCAGTGAGTAGCAAGCAGTCCACAAAAGCGGTAGAAGCGGTCGTGACCGCTGCGAACGCCGAATTCAGTGACGTGTTGAGTGCGGAGGTCCGCAACCAGGCTGGTGGCAGCCGCAAGTGTGCATACGTATTCTTGGAAGTAGAGGCAGATTCATGGCGCAAGGTTGCCAAGTGGTTGAAGCGGTCGCAGGGCATTGATTACTGTTCGATGATTACCGGCATCCATTGGCCGGATGCCTCAGACATGAGCTGGCAAGTTGTCATTCACCTGATGCGATTTGCTGTCTCCAATCCACCAGTAGACAATGGCCAAGTCAATCCGGTACCCAGTGTCGCCTCGAAACTATCTGGTGCGGACATTCCAATCCAGATTGAGGTCAGCATCAAGTTGCCTGATGGACGTAATCCAAGCGTTCCGAGTGTTGCTGATATTTGGGTTGGTGCAGATTGGAATGAGAAGGAAACTTGGGACTTGGTTGGAATCGAATTTGAAGGCCATGAGGGAATGCGCAGAGTACTGCTGCCTCATAACTCACCCACTGGTTATCATCCACTGCAGAAGCAGCACAAGTTGCGCTATCACGATTTCAACGAGATGTACGATGACCCGCAGGGCTTCATGCGCAAGCCTGTGGATATTGGGAAGATTAAGTGAGGAGGTAATCAAATGGCAGAAATGTGGATTTCAATGGGGCCTCAACACCCAATGACCCACGGTCTGTGGACACTCAAGATCAAGGTCGACGGTGAGACGGTTGTAGACACAGAACCGGACCTCGGATACATCCACAGAGGTGTGGAGAAGATCTGCGAGGCCCGCGATTTCACTCAAATTACCACTTATTGCGACCGGCTATGCTATGCTAGCGCCAACACTTGGTCGCACGCTTACATCTATGCTACAGAAGACCTGCTTGAGGTCGAGGTTCCTGAAAGAGCTGAATTTATCCGACTTGTCGCTATTGAACTGCAGCGCATCGCCTCCCACCTGATGTGGTTGGGTGCTTACTGTCCAGATGTCGGCAACCTGTCCGGAATGGTCTGGTGTTTGCGAGAGCGCGAGATGATGATGGATTTACTGCAAGAACTCGGTGGCTCGCGATTGCACTACAACTTCCCGCGCGTGGGTGGTGTGAAGCGAGACCTCCCGATTGGCTTCGCTCAGCGTGCTAGGGCCAAACTCAAGTTGTTCCAAGACAGGATTCAGGAATACGAGGCAATTCTCGATGAGAGCACCATCTTCCTCATTCGCACCCAGGGAGTGGGATATGCCAAGGCCGCTGAGATGACCAACCACGGTGTCTCCGGTCCTAATATTCGTGCGGCGGGCGTCAATTATGACGTGCGTTGGGCCCATCCCTATTCGGTGTATGATGAGGTTGATTGGCAGCCAGCCATCGAGCGCCCGTCCATCAAGGGAAGCGATTGCTATGACCGCTATCGTGTCCGCGTTGAAGAAATGCGACAGAGTGCGCTGATGGTACTCGATGCGCTCGATAAAATGCCGGGTGGCGCTGAAACACACTACTCATCTGGTGACGAGGCTATCATCGCTAAGGCGCCACAACGTGCGGCTGAAGGCCAAACTGGCTTCCATCACTTTGAGGATAGTCGTGGCGAATCTTGCTTCTATCTAGTGGGTGGCGGCGAGGGTAGAGGTAAGCATCCATATCGAGTATCGATTCGCTCGCCGATGTTCATCACCATCCCATATGCATCCAAGTGCATGATTGGCTACAAGGTGGCTGATATCCCGGCCATCATGGGTTCATTCGACCCATGTATAGGAGAGACAGACAGGTGAGATTATGACTGAGGATATCATTGACATGCGAGGGTGGGTTTCCGCCTTGTCACAGTGGATATCTGAGAATACCATTGGTCAATCTCGACACTGGGGTTATACTGACAATGTCGCTTTCTTCCTCACTGAGTTCGTGATGTGCGTGATGATTTTCGGCGGCATCATGACCACACTGCTTGTCCTATTGTGGATGGAACGCAAGTTGCTTGGAAGATTCATGGATAGGCGTGGTGCAGTCACTTCACTACGATCACTGTGGATTGGTGAGAGTGGAGTGACTGCTGGTGAATGGTGGAATCAACTACCATTTGGCACCGGTGTACCGGTTGGATTCATCGTGCGCCTGCTGAACCGCGTCGCCGGAAGCGACCATGAGCTGGAGACGATTAGTCGAGTCAACAATCGTTCC
>CAUZSM010000181.1:0-2794 GCA_963582685.1 Candidatus Thalassarchaeaceae archaeon
ACAACGACCTATTCGATGACCCAGTTACAACTTCTCTGCTCGATTCCGCTGCCTCCATGGGTGTGAGATGCATGGTGGGACCAGACGAAGAGGGCAGAAAGAAGCAGCCGGAACCTGTTGAAATCGTTGCTGAACTTTGTCATTTTGTCAACTCAACACGGCCCAATCGTAAGAGAGTAGCAATCACACTCGGGGCAAATCGCGCACCTATAGATGCGGTTCGTGCTATTCAAAATGCCAGCAGTGGTGCAACAGGATGGACTATCGCCGAGCACCTGCATCGAGAGGGTCATCAAGTAATCTGCATTGCAGGAAAGACCTCAGCATCTCCAACATTTGAGTTGCCCAATGTAATCAGGGCTGGAACACCAGATGAGATGCTAGCCGCTGCTCTGGTTGTGGCTAAGGAATCATCACCCGAATGCTGGATTCATGCTGCGGCGGTACTGGATTACTATGCTCCTGCAGAGCCTGGTAAGAAGGCTAGCGGAGCAGATTCATGGGAATTGAGCCTGAGACCTGGGCCCAAGCATATCAGAGAACTCTCTGCTCACGTCGATGGAGCGACGCGTATTGGCTTCAAACTTGAGACTGGAATCAAAGAGAGCGAATTGCATGAGCGAGCCAGAGAGCAAATTGCTGAGTATGGTGTAGATGCTGTTGTCGCCAATCTGATGGAGCAGATTCGAGATTCTTCGACACCGCGAGCCCATATCGTTCATTCTGACGGTTCTGTGCATGTAGCCGATGACGAAACCGAGATGTGCAAGGCGATTGATCGCATTATCACGGGCTGAACTGGTCTGCAGCGGCGTCACATTGAAGCCTATTCGACTGGCGAGACCAAACATGGGCGACCATGGCAAGGCCAAGAGGGGCATACCTCCCAAGGCGGATTTCAACGCATGGTATCCCGCAATTGTGGAAATTGCTGAACTTGTGGATAAGCGCTATCCTATCAAAGGAATGGATGTCTGGAGGCCATACGGCTTGAAGGCAATGAAATGCATTGATGCACTCACACATGCCGAGATGGAAGCGACTGGACATGAAGAGGTGCGTTTTCCTCTGCTGATACCTGGCGACCTCCTTGAGAAGGAAAATCGACTGGTTGCACGCCTGAAGGCGGCGCGTCAAGCCGGTGTCGCCCCGTCTGAAATGCGTTTTGATGAGGGAGATGCTGGCTTCACCAAGGAAGTATACTGGGTCAAGCACGCGGGTGAGAATGAACTCGATGTACCGATGTTCCTTAGACCCACATCAGAGACAGCGATGTACACGCTTTTCGCATTGTGGGTGCGTAGCCATGCCGACCTGCCGTTGAAGACCTACCAAATTGTCAATACATTCCGTTACGAGACAAAGCAGACCCGCTCATTCATTCGTGTGCGTGAAATTCACTTCTTTGAAGCACACACAGCACATGCCGATGAGGATGGTGCGACACGGCAAATTGAGGAGGACCTCGAAATTGTAAATCGGTTGATGGAGGCCATGTGTTTACCTGTACTGATTTCCAAGCGCCCGGTCTGGGACACCTTCCCCGGTGCGTGGTACACGATAGCCATCGATGTTCTGATGTCAAACGGCAGGACATTGCAGGTGGCTTCGGTACATCACTATCGTGATCAGTGGGCTCAGGAATTTGACCTCACCTATGAGACAACAGATGGTGAACAGAAGTTCTGCCATCAGACCACATACGGCATGTCGGAGCGTTTGCTCGGTTCCGTCGTAGGCACCCACGGCGACGACAACGGTCTGATATTCCCACCTAGTATCGCACCCATCCAAGTTGTAATCATCCCAATCGCTGCGCACGCATCTGAAGTAATAGCTGAAACCGTCTCAGGAATCGAGGTAGCACTGAAAGGAGCAGGATACCGAACAAAGGTGGATGACCGTGACCTTCGTCCAGGGCAGAAGTATTGGGACTGGGAAATCAAAGGCGTACCTCTGAGACTTGAGATCGGCCCGAGGGATGTAGAACAAGGGGTGGCTTTGGCTGCACGTAGAACAGGAGGCAAAACACCCATTTCACTAGGTGATATTGTTGAGGGAGTAAACGCACAACTCGCTGAGGTCCACGATGCACTCTCTGAGCATACGGCTACGTTCAGATCGAATAGTGTGAGAACTCTTGAGTCTCTCGATTCACCAGTAGAAGATGGAATCTTCTATGAAATCGCATTTTGTGGTAGTGATGCTGATGCTGAGGTGCTTGAGAAGACGACTGGACTCACCATCCTTGGTGATTCTCTGACGGGGTTTGATACTGAGCAGCCCTGCATCATGACCGGTCAAATGACGACCCGGCGCCAACATTTGGCACGGATGTACTGATTATTGGCGCTTGCCAAAGCATCCAGTGCCGAGGATTGCGATGAAAATAATCGCAAGGGCGATGTCAGGTATACCAATCGACCCAACTGGACTCCAAGCAATGTGTTCAGAGATATGATGAACATCCATCCAATTCAATTTCACGTTCTCAGTGCATGATACATGACCATCATCACATAATGACAGGAAATTGCCCAATCCATAGAACAGGTTGGTTAGGACCACCACGATCCCAATCCCACCGAAGACCATCCGTGAGAGAATCCTCTTGCGTCCACCTTCATCCTCCACATCAAAAATGTTTTCTGGGTCTGGCGGCATATCGCCAGGCATTGGAAGTGGCGGCAAATCCCCATCAGGGATGTCATCGATGAGAATGTCATCTTCGCTCAACTGCTCGACGAGTGCGCGCTTCGTTGCGCCTCGTGAGATGCCAATATCATCAAGAAAA
>CAUZSM010000182.1:0-2678 GCA_963582685.1 Candidatus Thalassarchaeaceae archaeon
GAAGGGTGTAGGTTGGTCTTCACCTCCTCACCTGAGGCCTTCGGAGAAATAGAGAGGATGCCACTTGCAGTAGATTCCAACAGTATGTTCACACCTGCATCTTCGCACTTCCGTCATTCCTATGGTGGTAGCAAATACCTCTGTGAAATTTTGGTTAATCACGGTGTTAAAGAGAGGAGCATTGATGCTAGAATCGTGCGACCATTCAACGGATACGGCCCCCGACTGCGCGGCGATGCCTACGGCCAAGTCGTCTCCATTTTCCTCGACCAATGTCACCGCGGTGGGCCGGTTACAGTACATGGTGATGGAAGCCAAACCCGTTCATTCACCTGGGTTGAGGACATTATCAGTGGAATCCGCCAATGTGGAGAACTTGAATCGGGGTTGGACGGCTCAAAACTGGCTGGACGCTCATTCAACATCGGTAATCCAGAGGAAATCTCAATCGCCGACCTCGCTGCCGCCTGTGTGGATGTTTCAGGCGAGGATATCGTGTTGGTCAATGAGGACGGACATCCGGGGGATTCCGCACGCCGACTACCTGACATCAGTGATGCTGAGGCGGCATTGGGTTGGTCTCCCACCGTATCACTGCGAGATGGATTAGAGCGCTGCTGGGCTTGGTTGGTCACTGAACGTGAGGCGCAGGCGTATTGATAGATAAGCGGCACAATGGCAGTTGCATGACCGATGAGGTCGCTCGACTCGATGCGTTGCGCGAAGCGCACGCTGCGGGCAGAATCGCAGAGGCAGATGCCATCTCAATCCGCGTCGAGGACCATCTTGAGGTCATCCACGAACTCATCGAAACCAAGGGGGAGGCAAGAGTTGCCGATATTGCCGACCACCTGTGTATTGCTCGGCCAACCGTAACGCAGATGCTGCAGCGAATGGCTGAGGATGGTTGGGTGAGATACGAGCGCTACAAACCGGTGAGATTGACCCCACGAGGTGCTGCTCATGCACAATGGATGCGGCACAGACATGGAGTGTTGGTGAGATTCCTTAGGCTGCTCGGCATTCCAGAGGAAAGGGCGCACTTCGAAACAGAGGGTGTCGAGCATCATTTGCCTCGTGATACTGTTGCTGCCATTGAACAACTGGTCGATAATGGCGAAGCGGACCCCGAATTATGGGCTCAATTGGCTGAAGGGTAATCATCGGAATAGCCCTGAATCGGCTGATTTCGGAGTTTTCCCCTAGGATTTGTCCGTGAATTTCCTTAAGAGGTGACCGTGTCAAGCATGCCCATGGTGCGACGGCCTGAGTTGAGACCACCTCAACTCCCACCCCACACTTGGGCCGCTGGTTCCTATCTAGACCTGTTCGCGGCCTCAGCAGTGATGCAGGTTTTCTTCGGCTTCACCTTGTATTGGATTCTATTCGTTGACCCACAGTTAACTGATGACAATCTGTGGATGCCAGCACTTGGCCTTCTCTCAGCCATGGGGTGGATGATTGCAATAGTATTGGGAATTGGATTCGACATCACTCCGCTGAACTTCGGCTCGGCACCTTTCGATAATACACTGATTTCTATGGTTACTGCGCTAAATTTGTCTGGGCAGATTCTCATCATTATTGGTGTGCTGGTAGGAAATGTCGAGTGGTTTGAGAAACTTGGTTTGATGGGTGCCACACTGTTGGCAATCAGCCTATGTCTGCTTGGGCCTGTATCCTTTCAATTCGTTAAGATGCGAATGAAAAGCAAGGACAAGATTGGGCCTTGGTACTACGGTTCGGCCTTCGGAATGCCAGTGATTGGAGTAATCGGTCTGGTGGGCTGGTTGTTCTGGACGAATGAGGTGATTATCGAACTGTTCTGGCTGGTCATCGTCGACACATTCTGGGGCATGATGGCTTTCGCAACCATCATCGCTCACTTCCAAGGCAGGCTGGGCTGGAAGTTGATGAGCAAACAGCAACTCAACATCGCCTTCATCATCTTCCTACTGCTAAGCCTCCTCCACGTTAGTTTAGTCATGGGCCTGAAGATGGGATACATCTCGGACCCACGGGTTCAAGCGACCTTCGCTGCGCCTCTACTCTGGGTGTTTTTCGTATCGAGACCAGACAGAATATGGCGAAAGGTAATGGATAAAAAACTCCACTGCACCCAGATGCTATCAGCGCATTTATGGCTTGTTCCCACAACCTGTGTCGGCTTTGTCGAAGGCTATTACGACTTGAGTTCCGGGATGTTCTACGCTCGCTTCATGCTGCTGGCGGGAGTTGCAGCACAGGCAATATGGGCTGCTGGAGACTATCTGCACGATGACCACAAATTCAAGCCAAAAGAGGACCGGAGGCAGGCTTGGGTAAGTATTGTCAGCACGAATCTCGCTATGGTTGGCATCATCTATTTGTTCATAGACTACGTTAAGCCAGATGCTGGACTCACACAGATTGACGATGTTACGGCAGCCACAGTTGTGCTGATGATGATAGCGTTCTTCGATGTTGCCATCTGGCTGATTCGCGAGACGCTGTGGAACCATCAGGACTGGCAGAGAATCCCACTGTTCTACGGCACTCGGCACGCCGACGAGGATGACGCATATGCGGATATTGAAGACCCACTTGAGTGAATCACTCTCGCGTCTTCAACGAGCGGCTGGCAATGAATAATGCGAATATCGCAAAGGCAGCATCGTAGACGAAGGCTACCCACACGG
>CAUZSM010000183.1:0-2566 GCA_963582685.1 Candidatus Thalassarchaeaceae archaeon
TAGAGACTTGTTCAAGCAAGTCTGCGAGGAAATTGGCCTTCCTGTGCCGAAAGCAATAGCCTGTAATTCTATAGAGGGTGTGATTGAGGCATCAGAAGAATTGGGTGGATTCCCGTTACTGATTCGTCCCGCATTCACACTTGGTGGCCTTGGAGGAGGTACTGCGTGGAATATCGGCGAGTTGGTTGAGATAGCAAGTCAGGGTATTCTGCACTCACAAATAGGTCAGGTTCTGATTGAGGAGAGCATCCTCGGTTGGCAGGAGCATGAGTATGAGGTGATGCGCGATGCTGCTGACAATGCCATCATCGTCTGCACCATGGAGAACATCGACCCGATGGGGATTCACACAGGGGAGTCGGTTGTTGTCGCTCCAGCTCAAACGTTGTCTGACCGTGACCATCAGGGATTGCGAGATGCTGCTCTGAAACTGATACGACGGCTCGACATCAAGGGTGGCTGCAATGTGCAGTTCGCCGTCGACCAAGACACCGGGGATTTCCGAGTCATCGAAGTCAATCCGCGAGTCTCGCGCTCCTCAGCCCTCGCCTCCAAAGCTACCGGTTATCCAATCGCACGTATAGCCGCTCTCATCGCTGTGGGCTATACCCTCGATGAGTTGCCGAATCCGATTACTGGTGAGGGAACCACCGCTGCATTTGAGCCGACCTTGGATTATTGTGTGGTGAAGATTCCACGCTGGCCATTTGACAAGTTCCGCACTGCAGATAGGAGACTGGGCACCTCGATGAAATCCACAGGTGAAGTGATGGCGATTGGTCGCTGTTTCGAGGAAGCCTTCCTCAAGGCCTGTGCTTCACTCGAGTATGGACCGCCCCATCCAAGACCGCTTACTCTCGCTGATGCCAGTGATGGAGAGACCATGGACGAACGTGCTACTAAGCCCCTACCGGATGAGATTTTGGATGATTGGCTGAGAGTAGCTACTGACCGACGGATGAACGCATTATTCGAGGCCTTCCGCCGTGGCATGAGTGTCGAGGAGGTTCGTGAGGTCAGTGGAGGAATCACCCGTTGGTTCCTGCACCGATTCAAGAATATGGCTGGTGTTGAAGCGGAGATTATTGCTGCTGGAGATGCCGGTATCAAGCCGGCGAAAATCAGTGACGAACAAATGCGTCGCTGGAAGGGGCTCGGCTTCAGCGACGCCCACATCGCCGATGCTCTCGGCGGCTTCCCTGTGTTGGGATGCAAATCGCTGTCAGCCGATATGAACGAGCATGCGGTGATGTCTCGCCGACACGTGTTGTCAATTCACCCACGGTTCCGCATGGTCGATTCCTGCGCAGCCGAGTTCGCTGCAATAACTCCGTACTACTACGCGACCTACGAAGGCGGCAGCGTACCAAGCGGAATCGATGTTGTTCCGGCTGCTCGCAAGAATAGAGAGGACGGCAGCCCATCTCGTCGCTTGGTTGTAATTGGCTCAGGTCCAATCCGAATCGGGCAGGGAATCGAATTCGACTATGGTGCAGTACACGCTGTGCAGGCCATTCGTGAAGTTGGCCATGAGGCGATTATCATCAACAATAATCCAGAGACGGTCAGCACTGATTTCGACACTTCTGACCGTCTGTACTTCGAACCGCTTACCCTTGAGTGCGTCGCTGAAGTGATGCTGAGAGAGGGTTGCGACGGCATCCTGCTGCAATTTGGTGGGCAGACTGCCATCAATCTCGCTCTGCCGCTCGATGCACGTATGCCACATCTCTCTGAGAAGGGCCTGTCATGCGAAATAATGGGTACAAAACCTGATGCGGTCGATGAGGCAAGTGACCGTGAGCGCTTCGAGGAATTCGGAGCATCCAGCATCATCCGATTGCCAGATGGCAGGACTGGAAAGTCACCGGAGGAAATTCGCGAGGCGGTGTTGGAGATCGGCTACCCTGTGCTGGTCAGACCATCCTACGTTCTTGGTGGGCGCGGCATGGAGATTCTCACTGACGACTCACAACTTGAGGCATATATGTCCGAGGCATACATCGCACCGGACAAGCCTCTACTCATCGACGAATACCTTGGTAACGCCACCGAACTCGACGTTGATGCGGTGTGCGATGGCGACGAGGTGCTGATAGGTGCAGTGATGGAACACTTGGAGGAAGCCGGAATCCACAGCGGTGATTCGACCTGCTTCATTCCAACGCAGAACGTGAGTGAGGAGATACTCGCTCAGGTTGAGGAATGGACTACTGTAATCGGATTGGGCTTGAAAATCATTGGCTGCTACAACATCCAGTATGCCATTTGCGAGGGGGAATTATACGTCCTTGAAGTCAATCCCAGAGGCTCTCGTACTTTCCCATTCGTTGCCAAGGCCACCGGCATCCCGTTGGCGCGTATCGCAGCCCATATCACCATTGGAGCAAAACTCTGCGACCTTGAGATTCCCAAGCGGATGACTGATGTTGTTTGCGTGAAAGCCCCAGTTTTCCCATTCATCAAATTGCGAGGACTTGACCCTGCCCCGGGTCCTGAGATGAAGAGTACTGGCGAGGTGATGGGCAGCCATGTAAATCCAGCAGCAGCCTATCTGAAGGCACGC
>CAUZSM010000184.1:0-2566 GCA_963582685.1 Candidatus Thalassarchaeaceae archaeon
ATGGCAATAGGTAGAGGCAGAGGGGATACCGACCCTGCTGGGAGCCATTCTGACATACAAAACACCAATTGGAGATTTAATTTTTCAATTGCATACTCAACCCTTTCTCGTCAGGGAGAATTGCAGTCCTTCAGGCACCGGGGCCATCCCTTTCAATCGCAACCCACGCAGGATAACTACCGCCTCGTTATTCTCATCGAATACGACGGCATCGTGTCGAGTCACACCATCGCCCTCATTTTCTCGGCGATAGCTGCGTAATCGTAGTTTTTCATCATCACCGGCCTGTCTGATAATCTGGCATTCCTCAATGCCAACTGGCAGACTCGACAGGCCATCAACCTCCATTGCTACCAAACCAGCATTCTGGAAACAGGCCTCGACCAGCATCGGTGATGCCTCCAATCGCGGTTGGCTATCGCCTTCGATGGCAAATAGGTCAGAGTTCGGCAGTTGCGCCGGCATCAGCGCGATGCCATCCGCTCCGAAATCATCTCCATCTCTAACACCCTTAACCAGCCCACCATGTGCCTGGAATCGCGGACCATGGAAGAATCGCTTGTAGATGAACTCGGGCTGGAATGAAGGCTTTGAGCGAGATGGGGGTCCCGCAAACGGCGCATCCCGAGTATCGGCTTCCGCTCCCGCTTTCAGCAGCAATACTGTCGCGGTGTGGTGAACTCTCGGCTCTCCAAATACCTCGCCTGCCTTGTTGACAAGATCACTCTCCAATCGGCACTCCACCCGCACGTATCTGGTGTCTTGGCCGATGAAAGACGCTACCACGCGGACATTGGCCTCATCTCGCACCAACTTCACCGGTAAGCCGTAATCAACTGATTCAAACCCTGAGAGGGTACACATGGGGTAGAGCAGTATCGAAGTCTCGGCGAACATCTCCAGAGCCATTACTCCCGGATGATAGGGAGTTCCGTCAATTGCATGGTCGGTCAGGAATGGGAATCTCTGCTCATCTAGCGTACACTGTGTCACAATCCAGGAATAGGGAGTGTGTGCAACAACTCTGTCAACGAACGGGAATCGGTCGGCATCGCTGAGCAGCATTGCGGTATCAACCAACAGACGCTGTGGCGGTGAGCGCTTACTGGATTCTGTGTCCAGCGCTCCCAAAGCACCTGCTGCCACCACCCGACGTTTACCACCGGCGAGGACCTCGTCGACGAACAGGTCAACTCCGACATCTACGGGAATCATCTCGATGCCTGCAGATTTGAAAACGGTCTCGATGCTGCCCTTGGTCGCCATGCCAACATCCTTCCAGCCAGACCAAGCGATGGCGACTGCGCGTGGCGTATCCTCATGGTGTGAGATTCTGCACATCTCAGCGTCGAGGATATTGTTAGCCGCAGCATAATCAACTTGGCCAGCATTACCAAAACGCCCTGCGACCGAGGTGAATGCACATGCTAATCGCAGGTCGGTGAGGCCATCACCCAACCCATCGACCATTGCACGCCAGCCGTCAATCTTGACCGAGACGACCTTGGAGAATGTATCCCATGACTTGTCAGCAACCAGTTTTGAATCCTCCATACCAGCGCCATGGATGAGCCCGGTAATCGGCCCAAACTCACTTCTGATTGCGCGGATGACCTTCGTGACAGACTTGGGCTTAGTGACATCTGATGCGTTGTACAGCGCCCTATTTCCGCTCGCTTGGATGGCTCGAATCGTGCGATGAATATCCAATCCCCGCATCAGTCTCCCCCATTCGTCCTCCCACTCGACGATGGTCACCTTACCATCGGGTGAATCTGCCACCATCTGCTCGCGCAGGTCTATCTTCCGCTTGGCTAGACAGGCTTCGTCATCATGCAGCCATTCTTCAAGCTCCGAGTCCAGTCTTGTCCGACCCAATAGCACGAAGGTTGCACCCGCCTTTGGGCTTGCCTCCGCAACTCCAATGATGCAGCGGGCCGTCACTCCAGCCCCACCGCCCGACACCAGCCAGACATCGTCTGAGGCTAGGGGTATTCGTTCGGATTCGAGATCCTCCTCGTACAAACGCAGAGCCCACCGAGTTCCATCCCTTTCGATACCCACCTCTAGTGGTGCTACCCTGCCAAAGGTCTCAGCCCAGATGGTATTGGCGAGGGCTGAGGGGTCGGAAAGCAGTTCTGGGTCGATATCGATGGCCCGGCATCGCAGGTGCGCGTGCTCGCGCGCGTAAGACTTGACAATGCCGTGCGAGCCAGCGGCAAGCGCATTGAATCGGGTGCCGCCGCTACCATGACGCCCGTCCATCGCACTGACGCTGACCACCGCAGCATCATCGGTGCCAGCGAGGTGTGAGTCCAATGTCTTCAGTAGACCGAATAGTCCGTGAGTTGTGGTAGTGAGATGAGCATCTTGAGTCTCAGATTCCCAACCAACGCCGGTCAAACGCAAAGGTGCGAGATGGATGAGAGCAGCGAGATTTCCTCTGCTGAGCAGTTGGGCTGCAACTTGTTCCAACTGCTTCTTGTTGCCGGGATTGACTCTGATGATGTCGACCGGACCGTCGTGCTCAGTCTTGACCTTGGACACAATTGAAGGGTCAAGCATG